>CANGXK010000298.1 GCA_947457715.1 Gemmatimonadota bacterium | reverse complement strand
CTCATGAAGCCCACTTCCGGATTGAAGTCCTCGCCGATCTGCGCGATGCGCGCGTTATGATTCCACACGTTCGTCTGATACGCGATGCGTCCGCTGAAGGCATTGGCGTCGCCATCACGGTCGCGCGTGGTCGTCCGGGCCGCCCAGAGGTCGCTGGTCCATCGCTGCCCAAGGCCGATGCGGCTGTCCACCGCGAACGTGCGATTTACGTCACCGCCGTCATCGGTCGCCATGCGTTGCACCACCATTGCGCCGATGCGCGAGCGCGCTGACAGCTCGCGCGTGGCGCGCCCGACGGAGAACGACTGCCCCGGGTTCAGCGCGTCGGGAGCGTCCGTGACCATCTGCAGCAGGCCGACCGTGGTCCCGCCGACGCGCCCCGACAGCCGACCGCCGCCCAGGATGGGCTGCGGCGTGCCGTTGTCGGAAATCCCGATGCGGCGCGTGAAAAACAGGTCGACCGCCTGCGGCGTGCCGGCCGAGAAGACGCCGGCATTCTCGAGAAAGAACGGACGCTTCTCCGGGAAGAAGATGGGGAAGCGCGTGAGATTCACCCGCTGGTCGTCGACCTCCACCTGCGCGAAATCGGTGTTGACCGTCAGGTCGAGCGTGAGGGCCGGTGTGACGCCGTACTTGATCTCACCGCCGACTTCCGTGGGACGCCGGCTCTCCTGCTTGACGCCGCTCGTCCAGCGTTCCTGCGACGACGTGAGCACATAGGGCGTGACCGTGCGAATGCGACGCACCGGCAGCGTGAGGTTGGACAGATTCCCGGCGATCGACAGGCGATACAGGTTGAACTGCCGCGGAATGAAGGCCCAGTACAGTTCTTCGTTCTTGCGACGGATGTTGCGCGACACATTCATGCCCCACGTCTGCTCGGCGCTGCCCGACTGATAGCGCAGCGTCGAGAACGGGATGCGGAACTCCGCCGTCCAGCCGAGCGAGTCGACCGTGGTGGACACCGTCCAGCTGGCGTCCCAGTTCACGTTGAAGCCACCCATGCCGCCAGCCTGCATGCGGTTCTGGCCGGCCACCTGTGCGCCACCGCCCTCGCCTTCGCGAATCACCTGCCCGTCGTACTCCACGCCCGCGGGGGTCGTGGCAAACACGAAGCCGTTCTGGTTGTCGTGGTACGTATCGAAGATGAAGGCGATGTGATCGCTGTTCGCGAGCTGCACGTCGCGGATCTTTTCGCCGGGCACGATGAGCTGCGGCTCGCGGTCATACATGCGCGCGCCGATGTAGAGATTCACGCCGTCGGTGGCCAGACGCACTTCCGTGCGCTCGGAGGCGGGGACGCCCTCGTTGAGCTCGCGCTGCACGAAATCTCGGATCGGCGTACCCTGCGACCACATCGCTTCATCGAGCTTGCCATCGATCGTCGGCGCCGTGGTCACGCGCAGCGTGCTGAACGACGGGCGGGGACGGGCGCGGGCTGCACGGGCGAACGAGTCCGCCACGGCGGCATCGAGCCGCACCGGTGTAGTGGCCGGCGGAGTGACCTGAGCGTGTGCCGTCGTGGCGGTCGCGACGAGGGAAACGGCCGTGACCACGGCCAGCAGGGTCACGGTCGGACGAATTACACGATTCCGCGGGGCGGACGAGAGAGGCACGGGATAGGGAGCGACAGGTGGGAAGGGGCGGCATAGGCAATCTAGGACTCTTTACAACGGCGAGCGATCAGTGCCTCTTGAAGCATGTCTATCGACCCCTCTCGCCGTCATTTCCTTACGTTTCTGGCCGGCAGTCCGCTGTTGGCTGCCGCCGGACTCGATGAATCCGTGTTCACTCGCCTGCTGCACGCCAGCGACGGGCCGCGCACGCGCCTCGACGACAGCGCCCTGCAGCTCGCACAGCAGATCCGTACCGCCGGCGAGGCGCTCGATGTCTTCGACTTCGAGCCCGTCGCGAGGCAGAACATCCCGGTGGCCCACTGGGGCTATCTGGCCACCGGCACCGACGACGACGCCACCATTCAGGCCAACCGCCAGGGCTTCGACCGCTGGGCGATGCGCCCGCGCCGCCTGATCGACGTGAGCCGGCTCGATACCAGCGTGTCGTGGTTCGGCACCAAGTATCCCACGCCGATCATCGTCAATCCGCTCGGCAGCCAGAAGGCGTTTCACGAACTCGGCGAGATCGCCACCGCCCGTGCGGCCAAGGCCAAAGACCACCTCATGGTGCTCTCCACCGTGGCCACCACGTCCATCGAAGACGCCATCGAGGCGCGCGGGGGGCCGGTGTGGTTTCAGCTCTATCACCAGTCCGACTGGGCGATCACGAGGCAGATGGTGAAGCGGGTCGAGAAGGCGGGGGCGCCGGCGATCGTGTTCACGGTGGATCTATTGGGCGGCAGCAACCGCGAAACCATGATCCGCGAGGCACGGAAGGACACGCGCACCTGCACTAAGTGCCATCTGGGCGGCGCGCCGCTCCCGGGGGTGAGCGGACGCGTGGACGATCGCGACAATCGCCGCAAGCCGAATCTCGTGGGTTACCAGAAGGCAACGCCGATCCCGGAAGTGGGCACGCCCACCTGGGAGTTCATCGATCGCCTCAAGCAGTCCACCAGCATGAAGGTGCTGATCAAGGGCATCGTGACGGCCGAAGACGCCGATCTCGCCGTGAAGCATGGCGTGGACGGCCTGTTCGTGTCGAATCACGGCGGTCGCGCCGAGAACTCGCGTCGGGCCACCATCACGTCGCTGCCAGACGTGCTGCTCGGCACCGAACGACGCATTCCCGTGATCTGCGACGGCGGTTTCCGCCGCGGCACCGACGTGTTCAAAGCGATGGCACTCGGCGCCACGTCCATCGGCATCGGCCGCCCCTACATCTGGGGACTCGGCGCCTTCGGACAGGAAGGCGTGGAAGCAGTGCTCGGCCTGCTGCGCAAGGAGTTCGAAGTCGCGATGAAGCAGAGCGGCACCCGCTCACTCTCCGAGATCTCGCTCAGGCACATCACGCCGGCGTAACGGGGCAGCGCCATAGCGGGCAGCGCGATCGCGTTATACGATCGCGTAGTTCATCATCATGCCCATGTCCTCATGCACCATGTTGTGGCAGTGCATGAGGAAGCGGCCACGGTACGTGTCGAAGGTGGCCGCCACCGATACGCGCTCGCCGGGATTCACCAGCACCACGTCCTTGAGGCCACGTTCCCACGGCATGATGCGGGCGCGGCCACCGAGGCGTTCGATGACGTGAAACTGCACTTCGTGCATGTGCACGGGGTGCGGAAACGGGCTGTCGTTCACGAACGTCCACACTTCGGTATCGCCGAAGCGCACGGTTTCGTCGATGCGCTCCATGTCGAACTCGCGCCCGTTGATGTTGTGCTGCATCATGGCGCTGTTGAACTGGAACGTGCGCGTGCGCTTCGCCGTGCGCGGATCGAGCGTGGCAATGCGCGGAAGCGTGCGTGGCTTCCACGGCACCGGCGTGACCGCGCGGTCGACGGTGAACTCCACGAGGTCCATGGCGGCGCCCTGTGCCACGCCGCCGGCACCCATGCGCCCCATGCCCATGCCGCCACCCATGCCGCGGCCCATCCCGCCGCCCATGCCACCCATGCGTGCGGGCGACTCGAAGGCCGCCGACATCAGCATCACGCGTGAACCGACCGCGACCTTCCCGAAGTCAATCAGCAGATCAACGCGTTCCCCGGTGCCCATGTCGAGTTGCGTGAGCGTTTCCGGTGCGGGCAGCAGGCCCCCGTCGTTGCCAATCAGCGTGAATGGCTGACCATTCGACAGGGCGAGACGCAGGATGCGGGACGTGGTCCCGTTCACGACGCGGACACGGTACGTCGTCGACTCGACCGATTTCGACGGCAGGCGAATGCCGTTGGCGAACGCCGCGTCGCCGAAGAAGCCTTCCATCTGCTCATGCATCGCGGGTTCGTAGGCGAACGTGCCATCGGCGGCAAGACGTCGGTCCTGAATCAGCAACGGCAGATCATGCTCGCCGTTCGGCAGCCCCAGTGCGTCCTCTG
>CANGXK010000297.1 GCA_947457715.1 Gemmatimonadota bacterium | reverse complement strand
GCTGAGCCGCGTCGACCTGCGTCAGACCGAGCGAGCGTCGGGCGTCACGCAACACCGCGCCGAGCTGCTCGAGGTCGTGGATCGGGGTTGCGTTGCTCTGGCTGAGGAGCATGCGCCGTCCGTATAGGGAAGAAAATGTGCATTGATACGATATATTACTTAAACGGAAGTATACAATGACAACAAGTGGATATTCCGTTTAGGTAAGTAAATCTGCGCCCTGATACCTCGCGACCGCCGCCCGTATTGCCGCCGCGTCCCCCCGACCCGATCTTCGACCATGAATCGAAACGATCCCTGCCCGTGTGGCAGCGGCCGGAAATTCAAGAAGTGCCATGGCGGCCCCGCCGCGCCCGCTGCCGGCGACGACACGCTCTCGATCACCCGTCGCTCGGAAATCGCCCGCGCCTCGGCCGCCAAGACGGTGGACGTCGCGCTCATGAAGGAGCTGCACGAGTACGCCTACAAGCGGTACGGCCCCAACTGGTTCACCGAGGGGGTCGCCGACTTTTCGATAGACGGCCAGCCCACGCTCGACGACGAAGAGACGGAGCTGTTCATTGTCTGGCTGATCTACCACAAGGCGGCCACCAACACCGACCCGATGCCGCTGGCCTCGTACTGGCGCGAATCACGCCGCGCGGGACGCGAGCCCGCCAAGGAGCGGGTGCTGCAGGCCCATCTCGATGCACCGATCGGTGTGTGGGAAGTGCAATCCGTCGAGCGTGGCGTGGGCGCGCACCTCAAAGATTTGCTGTCAGGCGACGAACGGTTTGTGTACGACCGCTCGTCGTCCATGTCGCTCACCCCATGGCTTGGCCTGCTTGGCTACATCGTGGATGTCGACGGCATCAGCTTCTGGGGCGGGTTGCATTCGCGTGCCCTCCCGCCGGCCGATGTGGCCCTGGTGGTGAAGGAGGTCCGCAAGCGCGCGCGTGTACGCACCCGGCCGGTTTCACTCGCGTTTCGCACCGATCCGGATTGGCAGATCGAGATCATCGACCACTGGCGGATGGCGCTCGACGATCTGGCCAACACGAAACCAATGCCCACGCTGCACAATCACGATGGCGACGTGGTCAGCATGCAGTCGGATCGCTTCGATCTCGTGGGCGCACGCACGGTGGTGCTGCAACAGTTGTCCACGATGCCCGGCGCAAGATCCCAAGCTGCGCCCGCGACTCGTGGCACTGCTTAAGGACATGGAGTCGCGAGGCCCGATGCCCGGCATGGGCGCCGGCATGGCGATGGACATCGCGGCCATCCGGCGGGAGTTGGGGCTGTGAGGCGTGGCGACGACCGAGCGGGTTCTTCTTGGTGAGTGGATTTAGCGGATATATCGACATCGAAGGAGAGAAGCCAGCAGCAGCCTCGATGGGGTTCGGGTTCGCGTACGTGCACCCCTTAAACGACGGCAAATGAGACGGCCGATTGGTATCGCTACTTCGATGCCACGGCGCACGCCGAGTTCCTGTACCACTGCGTGCGCACCACGATCGAATCGGACTTGCCGTACGAGGTGGAGTACCTGAAGGCCTACGACGCGTTCACCACCCGAAACTCACCCAGCGATCCCGAGGCCGACAACCGGGACCTCGCCCCCCCCACAGGCCGCCCAGCAGCCCGCGCCGCATACAGGGGAAGACCACCACCCTCGCGAGGCACGGGACTGCCGGGTATACTCTCCCCACTCTGCTGCACTTCCCTCCCCGCGAGAACGTCACATGCGTCGCCTGTCCGTTGCCGTCATTGCGTCGGTCATCACCAGCACGTTGGCCGCATCCTCTGCCCTCGCTCAAGGCGAAGCCGCCCTCCGCGCCGCCTTCGAAGGCAAAACGGTCACCGTCAAACTTGACATGCCGGGCACGAGCCGCGGCGTGGACGTTTACCCCCAGGAAGCCATACCGGTGTCTTTTCGCGACGTGGCCGATCGCACCAAGGACTTCACGGTCTCGCTCAAGATGGGGCAGCAGGCGATGGTCACGAAGATTGTCGTCAAGCGGGACCTCATCGAATTCCAGCTTGGCGGGGGCGGATACGGCACGCTGGGTGACGACGCCGGTTCCGACATCTGGGCGTCCCAGGCCGGCGAAAGCAAACAGGAACGCGCCCTTCGGGACTCGGTCAAAACAGCACCGAACCCTGCGAAGAAAATGGCATTCGAGCGTGAACTGAACGACATGCGTTCCGCACGCGAACGGGAAAACACGCAAGCGCGTGCGCAGGCGGCACAAGCGAACGAGTTGCGCGAGGTCAACTTGCGGGCGAAACGTTCAGTCAGCGGCAGTCGCTTCAACATCCGGTACAGGCCCGCAGTGCCGTCGGACGCGATGACACCCGCGGGCGTGATGCAGGCCCTTGCCACCTATGTCGATTTTCCGGGCGTAGCGATGACCAACGCGCCCATGGCGGCGGGCAACGCCGGCAGTCGGCCGGCGGCCGGCAGCAGTGCGCTCGCGTCGGTGCGCCAAGGCCTGTTGCTCGCCGAAGTCGAGGCGCTGCTCGGCCCCGCCAATACTGCCGGCGAATCGAAGGAAGGCGTGCTCACGCTCATGAAGCGCAGCTATATCCACGACGGCAAGAAAGTGGTCGCGTCGTTCGTGAATGGGGTGTTGATCGATTACGCGATCGGGCCGATCTGATTCCGCTGCAGACGAAAGCGCGGTGACGCACCCGGTCACCGCGCCGAAGTGCAGGCTGGACTGTCAGACCCCTCCTCCATCATCCGGCACACCCCATTACGGAGGCAGTGCATGCGACGATGGACGTTGGGCATTCTGTCAGGAACAGCGTTGGCCATGACGATGACGGCACGCGCGAGTGCGCAGCCGCTCGACCTTGCCGCGAAGTCGAACACGCGCGGGTTTTCGGTCGGCGTCAATCTCAATGGATCGGCAATCCGGTCACCATCTGATGTTGCCGAGAAGGGCGCCGGATTCGGACTCCGACTCTCGTACGGCGTGAACCAGAAGGTGGCCGTCTATTTCGGTATCGATGCGGCGGCGCTCAGCATGGACCAGGTGGAGGACGCGACGACGTACAGCGCGGCTCACGCCGACCTCGGCGTGCGCTTCGCATTGGCCGACAGCACGTCGGCGACCGTGCCCTACGTGGAAGGCGCGTACTCGGGACGCGCGATGTACCAAGAGGCGTTAGGTGACGAGATCGAAATCACCGGTAACGCGGCCACGTTCGGCGGCGGCATTGAGCATTTCTTCAGTCGCCGCATCGCGCTCGACGCCGGCGTGCTCTTCTCGTACGGCAAGTTCACCGATGCGAAGGTGAACGGCGAGTCGTTCTCGGACAACAGCGGTGACTCCGTGTGGTCGTCGCGATTCAATCTCGGTCTCCGGATGCATTTCCGCTGACCGGAGGTCGCGGGCGGGCGATTGGCCCCCGCATCTGCTGCGTCGCATGACACAGCAGGTGCTCCTCCCACTCTCTGCTCACCCCCTTCGACACGGTCGCACGGCACGCCGTGGGACTGTCCGACGGGTCTCCTACCCTACGGGTTCACCCCTCCACTGGAGATGTTATGCGTGTTGCGATGATGCGTGTTGCGATGATGCGGGCCGCCGTGCTGGCGCTGTTGTGCGTGAGCACGGCTTGTGTGTCCACCAATGCCACCGTGCTCGACCCCACCCCACAGGCTCGCCCACCGGTAGATGCCGCGCAGGTCCGGATCTACCGTTCCGCTGCGCAGGTAACCGGTAAGTTCACCGAGGTGGCGCTGCTCAATGCGTCGGGTGAATCCGCGATGACGAACGAGAAGAAGATGCTCGAGTCGATGCGCAAGAAGGCCGGCGCGCTGGGCGCGAACGGTGTGATTCTGGAGGCGATCACCGAGGCCAGCGCCGGGGCGAAGATCGCCGGCGCGGTGTTCGGCGTGGGCTCACAGCGGAAGGGTCGCGCGGTGGCGATCTTCGTGGTGGCGGACTCCACGAAGGCGCCGTAGCGGCGTTGGGCGGCATCCCCCGTCCATGAAGCTGGCCCTTGCAG
>CANGXK010000296.1 GCA_947457715.1 Gemmatimonadota bacterium | reverse complement strand
GTGTGCCAGCGCGTATGGCGCGAGCTTCGTCGTAAAGCGCGTGTCGAGCAGGGAGCCGCTGACTTGATTGCTCGCGATACGAATTCCGCTGGCGATTGCCACGCGCAGGTGTGCCGTGTCGACGTTGGTCAGTCCGATTGCCCCGATGCGCCCGGCGTCGCGCTCCGCCTCCAGATGCCATAGCGCATCGAGCCAGCGCGGATCGGCAAATGTCCAGGCATGGAACTGCAGCACGTCGATGCGATCGGTGCGCAATCTGGTGCACGCGCGGTCGACGGCAGTGCGGACATCCTCGGCGCTCACCGGGCCCGGTTCAGGCACCCACTTCGTGAGACATTGCACCACCGCATCGGGCCGCACCTGTTGCCGGAAGATGCCCGCGACCTCTTCGGCCGACCCATAGTGATCGGCCATGTCGAACGTCGTCAATCCGTGCTCGACGTATTCGGTCATGGCGTGGGCGGCCGCATCGCGATCGAACACGCGGCCGTCGCGCTCCATGTCGGCCAGCTGCCAGAGTCCGGTGAGAACGCGGGAGATCTCGAGGCCGGGTGCAAGCGTATGTCTGGGAATCGATATCATCGGCGTGGGCAGTGTGTCAGCTGAAGTCAGCTATTCGGGAGGAAGAACGGACGTAATGGCGCGGAGGTCGCCGCCGCGGCGTGCGAGGGCGCGGGTCTCACGCCAATACACGGCGCTACCGATCGCCATCACGACCACCCACACCGGCGTGGAGCGTGCATACCACACCGCCACATCGGCGTGCAGGTCGCGCCAGGTGTGCACCACGAGCAGCACGGACAGCAGCACGACGGCGCTGCCCGCCACGGCAACCTGCAGCCCGCGCCGTGGCAGCACGCGCATGGCACGGGCGAGCTCCGGATTTCGTGACGGCAGGCGCAGCACCGACAACGCCATGATGATGAAGTTCACGAGCATCGCGGTGACGAGAATGTCGACGCCGAGAAAGAAGTCGCCGGCGAGGTGCCCACCGAAGATGCCGATCGTGGCGAGGATCGCCGACACGAACAGCGCGACATGCGGTGTGCCGAAGCGCGTGTGCACGGCCGCGAGTCGCTGCGGAAAGACCCCGTCTTCGGCCCAGGCAAAGCACAATCGCGAGACGCCGAGCAGCATGCCCGGCAGGTCGTTGATAAGTGACACCGCCGCACCGGAGACCATGATCACGGCTACGGTCGGCGACGTGAGCGGTGCGAGCAACCCCGGTGCCGTGACATCGCGCAGGCGACTCTCGGCCGCCACATTCCACCACGGCACGGCGTGGTACACGGCCGCACTGAACAGGAAATAGAACGCGCCTACCATGACGATCGTGAGACCGATCGCCAGCGGGATGGAGCGGGCGGGCGACTTGGCTTCACCGCCGGCTTGCGCGATCGCGTCGAAGCCAATGAAGCTCGAGAAGAGAATCGCCGCCGCAGGCGGTACCACGGTCCAGAACGACGCTCGCATGGGCTCCGGCGGGAGCGCACGCTGCTGGACCTCAAGCAGCGCCACATACTCGGCGGACGAGTGCGAGAAGCCGGTAACGATGACGAGCCCACCGCACACGAACATCACCAGCATGAGTGGAATGAGCGTATTCGCCACGGCACGTACACCGCGCAGGTTCACGAAGACGAACGTCCACAGGAAGGCGAGGGCGAGGCCGAGTCGGAGGGGTCGGTGGTCGAGTGCGGCAGCCAAGGTCGTCCACTGCGCGGCGGCGGCGATGTCGCGCAGGAACGGCGGAATGACATACGACACCACGCCGATGGCGATGCAGAGACCGAACCACTGGGAGAAACTGGCGAGAAAGCCGGCGTACGGCCCGATTGCGCGGCTGGCGTACACGTACGATCCACCGGCGCGCGGCATGGCGCTGCCCAGCATGGCGTAACAGAGGGCGGCGAGCACCGCCGGTATGGCGGCGAGCGCGTAGGCGACGAGCACCCAATCGCCAATGCCGGGCACGGTGCGCTGCAGCGCAAAGGGGACGATGTTGATGCCGGCGCCCACCATCGAACAGATGCCCGTGGAGGCCAGCGCGATGACGCCAAGTTCGCGGCGCAGCCCGGTTGACCGCGCGGCGGTCGTCGTCATTGCGGACGCCCCAGTTCGCGGCCGCCGCGAAAGGCGCGCACGCCGGCTTCCGTATCGTTGAGGAGCAGCAGGGCGTCCGGTCGTCCGTATTGTCGCATCAGGTCGTGCATGAGGGGGGCGTCGTCGTCCCAGGGGTATCCGAAGACGACATCGAAATCATCGAGGGCGCGTCCGAGCTGCAGATAGCCCGATGGCCCGTCGCCGATGGTGTCGGACGGGTTGTTGCCACTGAGCCGCTTGTAGCCGGTCGGCAGAAAGCTACCGGTCACAAATTGCGCCCGGGAGTCGAAGCGTGCGGCGAGGGTACGCGCGGTCGCCACCAGAGAGGCGTCGAGTTCGATCCCGTACGCGTCGAAGCCCAACACGTCGGCCATGATGGTGATCACCCCTGAAGCGGATCCCCATTCAAGGAAACGCGCCCCGGGCGCGCGATGGCGCGCGAGGGCGACCTGCACGGCGTCGTAGTCGGCGGCGACAAACGAGTGAAAGTCGCGATGGCGCACCGTGCGCTCGAAGCGCTCCCAGATGCGCCACCCTTCGGCACAGACCGCGTCGAGGCGAGCCTTCAGTGCGCGATCGTCATTGGCGTTCAGGCGGTGACCCGTTCATCCGGCCGTCCACCTGTCCCGCCGTTCACGGCGTGGGTGCGTACGGTTTTCATGATCCGGGCCAGATGGGCCTCGCAGTGGTCACGCTCCTCAGGGGACCATAGATCGACATTGGCTGTCGCACGGATGGAGGCGAGCATCTCGTCAACCAACTCACGTAAGCGTGGATTGTGGCGGCGCTCCAGTCCGTCCCGATGGAAACTCGTTTGGGCGTTGCTCATCGGGGTAATGTTGCGTGGGACGCTCACCTCCGCCACGGGGCCATGGTGGCGAACGCTTGATTTCCGGCCGGGAGCAGAGCGCAGGGACGAACGGGGGATTCCCGACCGGAAGCGGCGCCTCGACGGGAATAGCGGGACCGACCATGCCCGACGCGGCCATAGCGGCGCGTGGCGTGTACAAACCCCAGCGCCCCCAGACGTCGCCCCTCTTTCGCTTGGTGTCCGATCATCTGCCTCGCCTGCAGATGGTCTACGACGACCGCTTCGCGCGGATCCGCTGCGACACCTGCACGCACGATTATCTGTTGGTCTTTCCTGCGAGTGCCGCTACTCCTGCCCGAGCTGCCACGCCGAGCGGCACGTCGGTACTTTGCCCAGATCGCGGAAGACCTGTTTGCGGTGCGCCCTTCCTGGGTGAAAGAGCGATTCACGGACCGCGCCTGCGAAACACCCCCTGCCGCACAGGCCTTCCCCGAAGACGCCGCCCATCGTACCTTCCCGCCGAACGGCAATGAAGGACTACCAGTCCAGCTGGTGTCCCGGCGCCGATTTCGAGGTCGCCCATCGCCGCTTCGGGCGGCCTTTGGACATTATCGGGACCAAGCGCGCAAGCGGGTTTTCGAGCAGACCAGCCGCGCAGAGTTTGCGGCCTTGGAGCGCTTGCTGCGATGGCTCGGCAATAGAACCCAGGACCGTCATCTAAACGTTTTGTTCTGGTTGTCGCCGTGATCCAGACCTTCATCACGGACAGCGCCTTCATCGCCTCCATGGATCCGATCTCGATGCTCGATGCCAATGGCACTCCGCTGGATGCGATCGAGATCAAGGGCATTCGCTGCTACGGCTATACCGGGTACTTCCCCGAAGAACAAGTTCTCGGCCAGTGGTTCGAGCTGGACCTCACCATCTGGATGAATCTGGCGGTGACCGGCGCCGATGACCGGCTGGAGAGCACCCTCAATTACGCCGATGTGGTGGATCGCGTCACCACCTTGCTGGAGAACTCCCGCTTCAAGACGATTGAACGCCTCAATTCGGTGATCATCGAGGCGGTGCTCGCCTTTGAACCGGTGCGGACGGTGCACTCACGCCTGGT
>CANGXK010000295.1 GCA_947457715.1 Gemmatimonadota bacterium | reverse complement strand
GTGATGGATCTCGGGCGTCGCTTCTTCGCGACCTGTGGCCGCTCACGCCCCGGACTTCACATTATTGATGCCGGCGCCCAGAACGTGAGTGGATCGCTGCGCTCAGTCGCACCGGCCGACGCCGAGTACGTCGGTGTCGACTTCGTCCAGGCCAAGGGGGCGACGTCGTCATCCGCTCTATCGACGGGCCATCCAACTCGCGAGAGTGATCACGCGGGCAAACCGTTGCCATCCGAACCGGGTGCCAGCCGCACCACGTGCGGTCGTCGCGCCGCGTCAGAACTTGAAAATGTTGTCCGCGAAGGTGTCCGACGCAAAGAGCGACATGTCGGCCCTGAGCGTGAACCGGTCGGTGGCGCCGGCGGCTGCGCTGGCGAAGCGGGTATAGTTTATGCTAGCCGCCCCCCATCTGCGCGGGGCTCGTCATACCATGCACCGGAGTCGTTCATGTCACGCGCACGTGCTTTCCTCACCCTCAGCGCTGTTCCTACTACCCCGGACGTCGGCTTGCTACTGCTGCGGCTGTGGCTTGGCGCGAGCATGCTCGCGCTGCACGGCGTGGGAAAGGTGGAGCGGTTGCAGGCGGACCCGGTGCAGTTTGCCGATCCCTTCGGCTTCGGTCCCGGGGCGTCGCTCCTGCTGGCCACGATGGCCGAGGCGGGCGCATCGGTGCTGCTGGCGCTCGGTCTGGGCACGCGGTGGGCCGCGCTGGCGCTGAGCGTCACCATGGCCACGGCCTTCGTGTTTGCGCACGGCATGGCGCTCTCGGGTGAGCAGAGCGGCGAGTTGGCTTTCGTGTATGCAGCCGGGTTTGTGGCCGTGCTCGTGATGGGGCCTGGGCGCTACAGCGTGGACGCGCGCCTGCGCTAGGCGCGGCCGCCCGCCCACTCCACGGCGAAGCGGGGCGGGGGAGACGACCGGCGACGCCGACCGACGGGCGCTGTCGCCGGTCGGTCCGCGTCGCGGCGCGGGCGCGGATAACCTACCGCCGGATCTCGCGCGTGTTGTCCCCGGGGTTGCGGTCGATGAGCAGGTTGTACGGGTCAATCCCCGCGCGCTCGGGGGCCGAGGGGACCACGAACGTGTAGCGTGCGGCGCCGCTCGTCACTTTGACGCGGCGCACGGCCAGCGCCGGCCCTAGCCGTGCCCCCGTCGGCGCCTTGCCGAACACACCGATGTCCACGTAGTCCGCCATCGGTTGCTCAACCTCGGCGCCCAGTGAATCCGCGCGAAACTTGCGCGCCGTGGCGAACACCGTCACGGCGAATGATCCGTCCGCGCGTGTGGTGCTCGTGACGCTGTCCGCCCGTGCATCCCACAGGGTGATCGTTTCGAAGTAGTCGGTGAGCGCGTAGCGCAGCGAGTCCGGCGTGGCCGCCGTGAGGTGCTTCATGAGGTCGTACGTGGTGGCGTACGGTGGCCCGGTGAAGCGCCCCTCGTCCAGATACGCCCGGATCGCCGCGTGCAGCGGGGCTTCGCCGATGAGGTCGCGCAGGGCGAAGAGGGCCAGTGAGCCCTTCTGGTACCACACGTAGCTCTCGCGATCCACGCGCGTGAGGGGACGTTCGCCGCGCGTTTCCCCCGCACGCCCTCGTAAATACCGATCGAGTTCCGCGCGCAGGAACTTCTGGGTGAAGGGTCGGCCATGCAAACGATCGGTCACGACCAGCGCGGCGTATTCCGACAGTGACTCCGACAGCATCTGCGAGCCCTCGACATCCGCCGGCATCCGCTGATACGGGAACCACTGGTGCGCGATTTCGTGGGCCGTGACGAAGTACGGGAGGTCGGTGTCTTCCACGTCCGTGCTGTCCACGCGCGCCACGAACCCGATCCCTTCGGAGTAGGGGATGGTATTGGGGAAGGACTGCGCGAAGCTGGCGTAGCGCGGGAACTCGAGAATCCGCAACTGCCGGTGCTGATACGGGCCGAACTCCTTCGAGTAGAAATCCAGCGACGCCTTCGATGCCTCGATCATGCGGGTCACATTGAACCGATGCGCCGGGTGATGGTACACCTCGATCGGCACCGTACCCCACATGGCCCGCGTGACGGTCCACCGCGCCGAGAGGACGGCGAAGAAGTTCGGCATGGGCGCGTCCATGACGTAGCGGAAGTAGCGCCGGCCGTTGGCGGTCCACTCCTTCTCCAGGTAGCCCGGTGCCATCGCGATCTGATCCGGATCGGTGCTGACGGTGGCATCGAAGGCGACGAAATCCGCGTCCGCGGAAAACGATTGCCGCTGCAGCGCGTCGACATCGGTGCGCGGACGCGATCGTCGCGCGGGGGGCAGCTTGTACTTGCGGCGCAGTTCATCGCTGCCCAACTCACCGCCGGCGCTGTAGCCCACGGTGGGAAAGAGCTCACGGTTGAGGAAGGATCCGTTCGTCACCAGCGAACGATCCGGCGCGCTGTTGGGATAGCCCCGCACCGCCAGACGCTGGATCACCTGTAGCCGGAGACTGTCGCCCGGTGCCAGCGGCTCCGAGAGCCGCAACAAATGCACGCCGAAGACGGTGTCCACCTTCAGGGTGACCGACGCGCGGTCAAACGTGAGCGAGTCGGTGGTGACATGAAGCCCGGAGGCATCGCTCGCCACGTTGACCAGCACCGTATCCATGGGGCGCGCGGTGCGATTCACCATCGTGAATCGCGTGGCCAGGCGCGCCGTGAGCGCCGACGGGGCGAGATCGACGACGAGGCTGGTGGCCACCACCTTGGGCGGCACAAGCGATTCGTATCGCCGCCAGCGCTGTTCGTACGCAACGCGCGCCTGCTCGTTACTGGTGCGGGTGCGATAGGTATTCAGGACGCTGGCGTTGTAGTAAAAGACGCCGCCAAAGGCGGTGGCACCCGCCATGCCGCTCAGCGTGGCCACACGCACGCCCCCGCGGAATCGGTCCCGGGCGCGCTGCCTCCAACCGGGCATGTCGGTTCCCCGCCGCCAGGCCACATGCGTGAGTCCCAGGCACGCGAGCGCGAGGCAGAGATTGTAGCCGTGCAGGGTCACGAAGGCCGGCAAGGCGTTCGCGGCTCCGTTGAGATCCGACCAGCGCAACGTCGGCGATGCCCCCACCTGCAGGAGTTGGTAGTCATAGCCCAGGTTGACGATGGCGATCATGCCGACATACACCAGAATGAGCAGCACATGCCCGATCGGCTTCCGCGGCACGAGCGACTGGATCAGAAAGGCCAGCGCCGTGAGCAGGATCCACGAGGGGAAGTCCGCGAGATACACGTACAGCGCGTACACCTTGAGGTCGATCACCGGGTAGCCCTTGAGGAGCTGCACCAGCATGCCGCCGAGCATCGACGCGGTGGCAAAGGCGAGCAGCAGCACGAGCATGGCGGTGAACTTGCCCGCGAGGAGCGCGCCGGTGGGCACGGGGGACGCGTCAACCACCTGATCGAGGCGCACCTGACGCTCGCGCCACACCAACTCCCCCGCATAGAACGTGAGGAGGACCAGCATGAAGAGACCGGCGCCGCCGGTCACCGACTCCGCCACGAGCCAGCTCATGGGCCAACTGCGGTTCTGCCCGGTCTGATCGGCAAGCCAGGCCGTCATCAGCACATTGATGAGGCCGATGGACGCGATGGCGAGAAAGGGTACCGAGCGCAGCATCGACAGCGCGTGGAAACGGGCCACGCTCCACCACGCGGCAAGCGGTGTCGGTTCGGCCCACACAGTGCGCGCCGGCAGCCCGGTCATCGGTTCGGGCGTCGGTTCGGGCGTCGCGGCCCGAGGGGCAGAACGCACCCGCCGACGCAGGGAGACCGTGGCGTCCTTGTCCAGCCGCACGAACTTGAACGCGACCGCCAGCAGCGCCGCCCCGATGGCGCACCAGAGCGCGCGGTTGGCCAGCATGAAGCCCGCCACCGGCAGCAACTGCGTATTCTTCTCGGCCGACGTCCAATAGCGCGTGGCGAGTTCGAGCGAGCGGAGCGCGAAAGGATCGATGAGATTGGCCAGCGTATCGCGGTCCAACGTGCGCACGAGGTTCCCGGCCACCGAGTAGCCCACGAGCAGCAGGATCCCCGCC
>CANGXK010000294.1 GCA_947457715.1 Gemmatimonadota bacterium | reverse complement strand
GTGAGGTACGTCGAGATGGCGAAGACGTCCCACACGAGCGGCGACTTGAAGTTCGGGAACAGCAGACGCCAGTTCGGATACGGCAGCAACCAGAAGAATTTCCACGGGCGCCCGATGTGAATGATCGGGAACAGACCGGCGGTCATGACCGCGAACACCGTCATCGCTTCGGCGGCGCGGTAGATCGAGGTTCGGAAGCCGGCGCGGAAGAGGAACAGGATGGCCGAAATGAGCGTACCGGCGTGACCGATACCGACCCAGAACACGAACGTGATGATGAAGTTACCCCACATCACCGGCGGCTCGTATCCAGCCTGACCGAGGCCCCAGTAGATCTGGTAGATCCACGCGGAGGCGCCGATCAGCATCGCCAGGACGGCGACGCTGAGGCCCATAAACCACTTCTTCGTGAAGCCGAGCGTCGCGATGATATCGCGATCGACCTGCTCGTAATCACGGACTGCGGGGAGCTGCACGTCGGCCGACGCGATGTTCGGCCCACGGATGCCCTCACGCACCGGATGCGCTACGGATGCCATGCGCGATGCCCTCAGGCCTGCGCCGGGGATGCCGGCGCCGGATAGTTGACCTTCTTGAGATAGACCACGGCGGTGTACGTGTTCAGTTCTTCGAACACGTGGTAGGCACGACGGTCATATGCGAGCTTCGCTACGGTCCAGTTTTCGTCGGCCGCGTCACCGAAGATGATGGCGCGCGACGGGCATGCCTGCGAGCACGCTGTCGTGAACTCGTCGGGCTTGACCTCACGGCCTTCCGCCTTCGCGCGGTGCTCGGCTTCACGGATGCGCTGCACGCAGAACGTGCACTTCTCCATGACGCCCTTGCCACGCACGGTGACGTCGGGATTGAGGCCCCAGTGCATCGGCTCCGGCCAGGCGTACTGCTTGCGCTCCGGCTCACCGTATCCGAACCAGTTGAAATAGCGGACCTTGTACGGGCAGTTGTTGCTGCAATAGCGCGTACCGACGCAGCGATTGTAGACCTGCACGTTGAGGCCGTCGGGCGAGTGGTACGTGGCGTACACGGGGCACACCGGCTCGCACGGCGCGTTACCGCAGTGCTGACACATCATCGGCACGAAGCGCGTGTCGAAGTCGGGCGAGAACTCGTTCTCCGTGTTCTCGTTGCCTTCGTAGTAGCGCTCGAGTCGGATCCAGGCCATTTCACGGCCCTTGATGATGTTCGCACCCGGACGCTCGTCCCACACCGTCGGGCTGAGCGCACGACCCTGATAGGGGGCGCCAACCGTCGGGATGTTGTTTTCGCTGTAGCACGCCGTGACGCACGCCGAGCACCCGGTGCAGCGCGCGAGATCGATGGTCATCGCCCAGCGGCGCTTCTCCATCTTCTGTACGTGATCGGGGGCGTACATCCCGAGGTCCTTCGCGTTCGGGTTCGCGAGCTCACCCTGCGCGTCGGCCGCGATGGGCGACTTGAGACCGGCCTTGAAATCCTGCGACGGCAGGCCGGGGATGGCGTGCTCTTCGTGCCCGCCTTCCTCGGCTTCCTGCCCGAGCAACGCCGCGAGCGTCATGGCCTGACCGATACCACGGCCGTGCTGACGGGCGGAGCCTTCGGTGGTGACCAGCTGCGACGTGTCGGCCAGCACGGTGACCTTGCCCTTGGCGCCGGAGAGCGTGAGGGCGCCGGAGGCGTCCCACCCACTGGCGACGAGGTCGTAGGCGTTGATGCCGACGTTCTGCGCGAAACGGCCGTAGGCCGTGTGTCCGAGGCCGAGCGAGATGGCCACGGTATCGGGACGCACCCCCATGTAGCGATACGCCGGTGCGGTGATCTTGCCCGCAGACGTCTCGACGGTGAGGTGCTGCCCTTCGACGAGGCCGAGCTTCTTGAACGTGGTGGGGTGGACTTCCACCCACGACTGCCACGCGATCTTGGTGACGGGATCGGGGAGTTCCTGCAACCACGGCTTGTTGGCGCCGCGACCATCACCCAGCGTGGGCGACGGGAACACATGCACGAAGTAGTCACCCGTACCGGCATCGGCCGGCGTGGGGGTGGCCGTCAACGTGCGCGTGGCGGTGGCTACCAGCGGCGAACCGCTGATGGTCGCCTTCGTGAGCGCGGTGGTGAAGGCCGACGCGCCGCCGGGGAACTGGCTGATGAACCAGCCACGGTAATCGGCGGCCGTGTACTTCGCGGCCAGCGCCTGATCCTTCTTGGCGAGCGCGATGAGTACGTCGGCGGTGGCCTTCGTATCGAAGACCGGTTCGAGCGTGGGTTGCTGCAGGCCGATCTGGCCCTGCATGCTCACGGCATCGCCCCAGCTCTCGAGCCAGTGATTGTCGGGAAGGATCAGATCACACAGCTGCGCCGTTTCATCGGGAACCGACGTGAACGACACCTTGAACGGCACCTTGGCAAAGGCGGCGGCGAAGCCGGCCGACTTCGGCATAGAGTGGGCCGGGTTGGCACCGCGCACAAAGGCGAGGGGCACGCTACCGGCACCCATCTTGGCCACGACGCCCGCCAGATCGGCGTACGACGCGAGGCCGTTGTAGCCGGCATGGCCAGCGGCCGGTTTGATGGTGACACCGACGGCACCGGCCTTCTTGTTGATCTCGGCCGCCATGACACCACAATCGACGGCATTCGCGGTGGTGACACCGCAGATGGCCATCACGCCGTTACCGGCAGTGGCCACCGCCTTCGCCAGCGCTTCGAGGGTCGCGACCGGGACGCCCGACGCATCGGCGGCGGCGGCCATCGTGCCGGCACCCGTGAGGGCGGCGCAGATCTCCATCTCGCTACCCGGCTTCGCGGCGATCCACTGATCGGCGTTGAGGCCGGTGAGGGAGCGGCGAGCGCCGATGTAGACGAGACGCGGTGCGCCTTCCAGCTTGGCACGCGCGTCGGCCCACTCGAGCTGCTGCGGCACACTGTGCCCCCAGCCGTCGAGGAAGTCGGCGCCGAAGCTGATGACCAGCTTCGCCGCGTTGAAGTCGAGCGCCGGCCACGAGGCACCGTACGCCTTCTGGTTGGCGGCGATGGTCGCCATCGGGGCGGCGGAATCGACGCTCAAATGCGCCGGCATGCCCTGCGCCGAGAGCCACTGATCGAGGAAGCCTGGGAAGGTGCCCGACTCGTGCTGATTGACGAACACGACGTTGGACGCCTGCGTGCGGCTCTTGACCTCGCCGATCTTCTGGGCGAGGAGCTCGTACGCCTTCTCCCACGTCGTGGCCTTGAGGGCATTGCCCTCGCGCACCATCGGCGTGCGATAGCGGTCGGGATTGTACAACCCCTGCACCGCCGAGAGGCCGGCGGAGCAGATCGCACCGCGGCTCATGGGGTGGTCGGGATTGCCATCCAGCTTGATGGGACGGCCGTCGCGCACTTCGGCCATCACGCCGCAGGCCGTGGCGCACTCGCGGCAGGTGGTCGCGTAATACTGCGACACGCCTGGGACGGTGTTGTCAGGGGACGCAACGTACGGAATGAGCTTCCCCACCTTTTCGGAGGAGCAGCCCACTACCGCGGTCGTCGCACCCGTGGCGCCTAGGATCTTGAGGAATTCTCGGCGCTTGACGCCGGTCCCCGCTTCAGTGCTCATGCAGTCACTCCGCTCCGGGCGGCTGCACAGGGCATGCGGCGCGCACACTACGCGCCGTGGCCCCGTGGTCGAGGGTCAGATGACGATCAGTAGTGGCAGACAGCGCAATCGTAGCGCGCCTTCTTGGGCGGCGCTGCTTCCAGCTCGGGCGTCACCGGCATACCGGCCAGGCGAGCACCTTCAGCGGGCTTGTAGCCCTGCACGTGACAGTTGATGCACCAGCCCATGTTGAGCGAGTTCACCTGCTGTACGGGCACGTAGTTGGTGTCAGGCCCTTGGGCACCCTGCTTCTGGATTTGGCCATGGCAGGTCTGACAGGTCACACCGGCGTTCACGTGACGCATGTGCGGGAACTGCACATAGTCAGGCACCTTGTGCACACGATTCCAGGGGATCGACTGACCCTTCTGGTAGAACGCCGCGATCTTCTTGATTTCCGCCGACTGCGGCTTCACC
>CANGXK010000293.1 GCA_947457715.1 Gemmatimonadota bacterium | reverse complement strand
TGCCGCTGACCACGAACGCCGGCACGTCCATCGCACAGGCGATCATGCGACGCGGCGATCCGCTCCCCACGCGCTTCACGAGATTGCCCATGTTGTCGCGCGTCCAGCCCGGGAGCACGGTGCGCAGCGCGTCGAGCGCGTGGGATTCGCCGCTGGGCGGCGCCGCCAAGGTGATCCACCGGGCCACGGATTCGGCGACTTGCATATCAGACGGTGGCGCGGACTGCGCGCCAAGTGATACGGCAGCGACACTACAGGCGCCGGCGAGCAGCGCAACGTGGAGCGAACGATACACAGCGGACTCGGCGTGAACGGTGAAGCGCGTAATGGGCAGTTTGGGCAGCGTGGAGGCAAGTGCGGGACACGAAAAAGCCGGGTCGCTCTGTCAGCGCCCCGGCTCCTTCACCTGCGATGTCTTCGCGACCTCACTTGGCCGGCGGACCCGGCGGTGCCGAGTCGGGCACGTCGCCACCGCGACGCATGCGCGGCATCGGGCCCTGCGGTCCACCCTGCGGGCCCTGCGGATTGCCAGGCATCATGCCGGGGCCCATCTGTCCACGCCCCTGCCGCATGCCACCCTGACGCATCCCACCCTGACGCATCCCGCGCTGCCGATTGGCACCCGCCCGGTTGCGGAGCTGCTGGCGCACGTTGTCGACCTTGGTCCGCTGCACCGGCGTAAGCACGGCACGCACATCCTGCTGCGTCTTGATGCGAGCGAGCATCTGATCGTTGCGCAGACGGCTCAGCTTGTCGAGCGCGGCGCGGGCACCGGCGAGGTTCCCGTCCCCCTGCGTGGCATCGAGCAGATCGGCCTGCGCGCGCATCATGTCCGAGGCGTTCGACTTGGTCGCCGGCGCGGCAACCAACGCTTCGAGACGCTTCACCTGCTCATCGCTCAGCTCGAGCTGCGTGCGGGCACGGAGCAGCATGGCGGCCGGATGACCACCGCCACGACCACCACGGACACCGGGACCACCACCACGCACACCCGGTCTGGACTGCGCAGTCGCGGGACCACCCGCACCCGGAGCCGGCGCCACGGCGGCGCGCGGACGCGGCGCTGGGCGCAGCGCCGGAGGCGTCTGCGACGTGAGCAGCGACGGCACGAACGCGCTCAACGCAAGCACGAGCGCATAGGAACGGAAATGTGAGCTTCTCATGGGATCTATCTCCAGTGTGGGCTGCGTTCGCCAGACAGGCGCCCGCTTCACCCCATTTGACGAGGCCGCGGAACCGATGTTAAGCGGCGCCGCATTCCAGAACCAAAATCCAACGGGATGACCCACTGTTGCGTCACGGGGTAGACGCATCGTGCGCCACGCTGCACTCTCGTCTGCTCCATGGTGTCCTATTTGTTGGCGTACCCAGCACGCCGACTCCCGCCCCCGCCCCGACCATTCCGTGGGAACCTGGTTCGAGTCCATCACCACGTTGCTGTTCAAGTATCCTCCGCGCGTCTTCGCACGGGGGGATCTGGTGATGGCACCGGTCGTGCCAGTCATGCTGGTTGCGGCAGCGGCGGCGATCGTGCTGCTCATCGTGACCGTCGCGTACGCGCGCGTGCGCACGCTGCGTCCCGCCGATCGCACGATACTCGCCGCGCTGCGCGCCACGGCCGTGCTGTTGGTGATCGGCTGCCTGTTGCGTCCGGGGCTCGTGATCGCGTCGGCGGTGCCGCAGCGCAACGTGCTGGCACTCATCATGGATGATTCGCGCAGCATGCGCATTCGCGATGTGAACGACGCCACGCGTACCGCCGCTTTGCAGCGCACCTTCGCCGACACGGCGCCACTGTCGAAACAACTGGCGGAGAAGTTCGCCATCCGTCGCTTCCGGTTTGCTGCTGATGCCTCGCCGATCGCCGGTGCAGCCGCCCTCACGTCGAAGGGCACGCGCTCCGATCTCGCGCAGGCGTTGAACGATGTACGCGAAGATCTGAATGGTATGCCGCTGGCCGGTGTCGTCATCGTCTCCGACGGCGCCGACAACGGCAACGGCGCACTCGATGATGCGCTGCTCGCGTTGCGCGCGCGTCGCGTGCCCGTGTTCACGGTGGGCGTGGGCACCGAACGGTTCGAGCGTGATATCGCGATTGAACGCGTGCAGGCGCCGCGACGCACACTGGCTGGAGCATCCAGCGTGGTGGAAGCCGACGTGCGCATCCGCGGCGCCGGCCGTGATCCGGTGCCCATCACGGTGGAAGCCGACGGTCGCGTGGTGGCTACCGAAGCGGCCCGCGTGGGTGAGAGGGGCGATCTCACCACGGTACGCTTTCGCATTCCGCCGCTCGATCCCGGCGTGCATCGCATTGCCGTGCGCGCCAAGGCGCTGCCCACAGAAATCGTGACCGAGAACAACGAGTGGCAGACCAGCATCGAAGTGCGCACCGGCCCCGACCGCATTCTGTATCTCGAAGGCGAGCCGCGCCCCGAGTTCGCGTTCCTGCGCCGCGCGGTCGCCAACGACAGCGCCGTGCAGGTCGTGGGGCTCATGCGCAGCGCCGAACGCAAATTCCTGCGACTCGGCGTGCGCGACAGTCTCGATCTGCTGGGTGGCTTTCCCACCA
Organism: Gemmatimonadota bacterium; assembly: GCA_947457715.1. The sequence continues at coordinate 1,491 of CANGXK010000293.1, read as the reverse complement.
GCCGCGAAGAGCTGTTCGGCTATCGCGCGATCATTCTGGGCAGCATCGAAGCGTCGTTCTTCACCACCGACCAGCTGCGCATGCTGGCCGACTTCGTGAGCGTGCGCGGCGGCGGCCTGATGGTGATGGGTGGTCGCGCGTCGCTGTCAGAGGGCGGATATGCCGGCACGCCGTTGGCCGACGTGCTGCCGCTCACGATCTCCGCCGGCAGCGTGAATGTGGACGGCCCCGCCACCACCGTACGGGTGCGCCCCACGCGCGCCGGTGAAGTACATGCCGCCTTACAACTGCGTTCCACGCTGGCGACGTCGCGCGCGCGCTGGGATTCGCTGCCGGCGCTCACCACGGTGAATCGCCTCGGTGCGCTGCGCGCCGGTGCGACCATGTTGCTGGCCGGCACCGCCGAAGGCGGACGCAGCGACGTGCCCATTCTGTCGTGGCAGCGCTACGGCCGTGGCATGAGCGCCGTGTTCGGCGTGCAGGACAGCTGGTTGTGGAAGATGGATACGGCGATTCCGGTAGACGACGTCACGCACCAGACGCTCTGGCGTCAGCTGGTGCGCTGGATGGTGGATGAAGCGCCGGCGCCCTTCGAGATCATGGCGTCGCCGTCGCGTGTGGCTCCGGGTGAGCCGGTGTCGCTGCGTGCGCGCGTGAGCACGCCGTTCTTCACCGACGTGAACGATGCCACCGTCACCGTGATCGTCACGTCGCCCACCGGCACCACGCAGAACGTGCCGCTGGAATGGACGCTACGCGAAGACGGCACCTACGCCGCACGCTTCACACCGAACGACACCGGTCGCTACGTGCTCGACGCCGTGGCCACCCGTGGTCGTGATTCGGTGCAGACGGCCACGAGCTCGTTGCTCGTCGATGAACGCGGCGCCGATGTGGCGCAAGCGGAACTGCGCGCCTCGCTGCTGCGTCGCATCGCCGAAGAGACCGGCGGTCGCTACTACCCGCTGGCCGATGCCGGCAAGCTCGCTGAGGACGCCGTCTTCACCGAAGCGGGCGTGACGGTGCGCGAGGCGAAGGACCTGTGGGACATGCCGGCGGTATTCCTTCTGGTGGCGCTGCTGCTTGGCGCGGAGTGGGGATATCGGCGGTGGAGGGGACTGGCATGACACGAATGTTTGCGCGGTATGCACGGACGCTCGCGATGCACGGCGCGCTGGCCCTCGCCATCGTGCTGCCGTTGCACGCGCAGCGCACGCATGTCCTGCTGGTCGTCGGCCTTTCGGGTGAGCCGCAGTTCAAGCGCTCGTTCGAGGCGTCGGCCCAGTCGGCGCGCGATGCCGCGAAAGCCCGCTGGGGGGTGAGCGATTCCAGTTTGATCGTGCTCACCGAAGACTCGGTGCGCACCGCGCTGTCGTCGGGACGCTCCACGCGCGAGAACGTGGCGAAGGCCTTTCTCACGCTATCGTCGCGCGTGCAGCCGGGTGATGTGCTGTTCGTGATGCTGATGGGTCACGGCAGCGGCGAAGGGGC
>CANGXK010000292.1 GCA_947457715.1 Gemmatimonadota bacterium | reverse complement strand
TCGGTACCACCCGACACCTGCGCACCCATCTGGCGGCGCATGCCGGTGCCGATCGGCGTGAGGTCCTTCTCGTTGAAGATGTTGAGCGACACGGTGGAGTCAGCCACACAGACGCCCGTACCGACCGTCTGCAGGCTGCAGCCGTTGGTGCGCGACGACGCGGTGGAGGTCCCCGTCTTCGCGAACAAGCTGTACGCGTCGGGATAGTAGTTGCGATCGGTGAGGGCTCCCCCTTCACCGTACACGTTCCAGCGGGCGGCGCCGGCACGACCCTTCTTGGTCGTGACCAGGATCACGCCGTTGGCGGCGTCGGTGCCGTACAGCGTGGCGGCCGACGGTCCCTTCACGATTTCGATGTTCTCGATCTCTTCCGGATTCAGGTCGCCGACGCGGCTGGCGTTGTTACCGCCGGTCGTGCCACCGCTACCCGTTGCGGTATTGAAGTCCGCGTTGTTGCTGGTCATACGAATGCCGTCGATGATCCAGATCGGCTCGTTGGACAAGCTGACCGAGTTCATGCCGCGCACGCGGATACGCGAGCCGGTGCCGGTCTGCGAGCCGCTGGTCACCGTCACGCCGGGGGCGCGCGAGTTGAGGAGGTCGCTCAGGTTTGACACCGGCGCCGCCTGCAGCACCTTGGTGGCGTCGATGTTGGCGGTGGCGTTACCGATTTCCACGCGGCGCTGTTCGCCGGTCGCGGTGGTGACAACGGCCGCGAGGTTGACGGCCGCCGTGGCCATCGCGAACTCGAGGGTGACCGTTTGACCGGCCGCGATGGGCACACGCTTCGTCTGCTCGGTATAGCCGACACGAAGCACACGAATCGTGTACTCGGCGGCGGGAATGCCGCGCAGCGACAGCCGGCCATCGACGCCGGTGGCACCGGCGAAGGTGGTGCCGACCAGAAACACACGCGCAGCTTCGACCGGGCGCTGGTTCGCAGCGTCGGTCACACGGACGGATAGCGTTCCGGGCCCGCTTTGCGCACGGGCTTGGGGAACGGCTACCGCGATCGTGCCTGCCAGTGCCAGCAAGACACGCCAAGGGTGGTGCATGAGCAAGTCTCCTTAAAGAGTGAAACGGCACTGGAGGCCACCGGCCCGCCGCCGGTTCCAGGACCACCAACCGTCATCCGCCAACGTGCATAGAACGCATGGCAATTCAGATATGTTGCATACTTATGCAGTAGCGTCGAGCCGTGCCCGGAGCGCTGTGAGCCGTCGCCAACGTGCACTCGTCTGCTCCAACACGCTCCGCCGAGCGACGTAGTATGTGGTGTGGTACCACCGGTCGGCAAATCGCGCCGCCCTCCGGCCGACGGTTCGCCTGCTAGGATTGTCACAGTGGTTACGTGACGCTGCCCAGCGTTCCCCCCTGTTCCGGACTTCGCCCCTGCCTGCGCCTCTTCCTCCCGCCCTGCTGCTCGCCGCGCTGCTTCAGGCCGTGCCGCCCATCACGGCCGCAGCCCCAACCGCGTCACCGCTCGCGAACAGCGCCGCCCCCGCTCCCCAGCACGCGCCGGTATCCGCACGCGCCGTCTTCAACGGGCGTCTCGGCCAGCTGACGGTCGCCACCCCCCGACGTGAAGCGTCGATCACGGTGGACGGCCGACTCGATGAGCCCGCGTGGGCCGACGCCGCGCTGCTCACCGGGTTCTCCCAGTTCTTCCCGGCCGACGGCGTGGCGGCACGGGACAGCACGGAAGTCCTGATCTGGTACTCGGCCACCGAGCTGCACGTCGGGATTCGGGCGTTCGCGGCGCCCGGCAGTGTGCGCGCCACCCTCTCCGATCGCGACAAGATCACGCAGGACGACAACGTCCAGCTTTTTCTCGGCACGTACGGGGACAGCCGCCAGGCACTCGTGTTTGCCGTGAACCCCTTTGGCATTCAAAGCGACGGCGTTCTCACCGAAACGGGATCGAGTCTTGGTGGCGGCTTCACCAGCACGTCCGCCAAGGCACGCGAAAGCTCGGACCTGGCGCCCGATTACGTCTGGAAGTCGAAAGGACGGCTCACGGAATTCGGCTACGAAGTCGAGCTGGCGATCCCCTTCAAGAGCTTGCGCTATCGCGCGGGAGACGAGCAGCGCTGGCAGCTCAATGTCGCCCGTACGGTGCAAGTCACCGGTCACGAGGAAACGTGGGCGCCCGCCCTGCGCGGTGCTTCCAGCTTTCTGGCACAGTCGGGCATGCTCACCGGTCTTCGCGATCTGCGTCGTGGCCTCACGGTCGATGTGATTCCAACGATCACCTCGAGCGCGATCGGTACGCGCCCCACGAGCAGCGCAGCCTGGGATTACAATGCCTCTCGCCCGGAGCTCGGCGGCAGCGTCCGCTGGGGTATCACCAGTAATCTGACCCTGTCCGGCACGGCCAACCCCGACTTCTCGCAGGTCGAAGCCGACGCGACGCAGTTCGCCTACGACCCGCGCGTCGCGGTGTTCTTTCCGGAACGTCGTCCGTTCTTCCTGGAAAGTCAGGAGCAGTTCACGACCCCGAATCGCCTTATCTATACGCGTCGCATCGCGCAGCCGGTCGCGGCGTCGAAGTTGACGGGCAAGTATGGCGGCTTCGACATCGGCGTCCTGTCTGCGGTCGATAATCGTGAGGCGTCCTTCGACCAGCAGCACTCACCGCTCTACAACATCGTGCGCCTGCAGCGCGATCTCGGTGCACAGAGCCGTATCGGCGTGGCGTATACCGATAAGATGGATGGCGCGCGCTTCAACCGCGTTGTTGGTGTCGACGGCCGGTTCGTGCGTGGCCTCTACAATGCGCAGGCCCAGCTGGCCAGCAGCTTCACCAGCGGCGACAGCGGGACGCAGCGTGCCCCGCTGTTCGATGCGAGCCTGTCGAGAAACGGTCGCCGATTCGTCGCGCGCTACAGCCTTAACGGCATCAGCCCCGACTTCGACGCCCAGTCGGGCTTCATTGCGCGCCCGGGCATCGCCAACATTTCCGCGACGCACCGTTGGAATTTCTACGGCAAGCCCAAAGCGCTGGTGGAACTGTTCAGTCCCGAGCTGTATATGCTCGGCCGGTATCAATACGACAGCTTCGTCAACGGCGATGGATCACAGGACCGACAGTTGCACCTGCGCGCCAACACCCGGTTCCGTGGCGGTTGGCAGCTCGGGACCCAGCTGCTGCTCGAGGTGTTCGGTTACGACCCGTCGTTGTACAGCAACTATGTTTTGCTGCGTCCACGAACGGCCGGCGGCATCGATACGCTGGCCTATAGCGGCACGCCAAAGATCGGCAATCGCGACTGGGTGCTGTCCGTCGGCACGCCGGAGTTCCGCTACTTCAGCTATAACGGCTTCGCGATCCTCGGATACGACGAGAACTTTCAGGAGTGGAGCTCTTCGCGCATTTTCAGCGTGCAGAATACGCTCAACCTGCGCCCAACGGGACAGCTGCGCATCGCCGGGACCTGGAACTTCGACACCTTCGACCGGCGCAGCGACCTGACGCGCGTCCTCACCCGCAACACGGTACGCCTGCGCAGCGAGTATCAGTTGACGCGGCAGTTCTTCGTGCGCGTCATCGGTGAGCGTGCCGTCGTGACGCAGGATTCCCTGCGCGACGATACTCGCACCGAGCTCCCGGTGTACCTGCGCGCCGGCAACGGGACCCTGTCGCGCGCCGCGGCGTTCGAGCGCACGCGCGTGCGCCTCGATGTGCTGCTGTCGTACCTGCCATCGCCGGGCACCGTGGTCTATCTCGGCTATGGCGACGCCCTTCGCGCCGACCGCCCCGGCGGGCCGGAGCGGCTCGAGCGAACGCGCGACCAGTTCTTCATGAAGCTGAGCTATCTCTTCCGCGTGCAGTAGCGCGGATCTGTCGCACACATCAAAAAGGCCCCGGTCGAGGAACGCTCGACCGGGGCCTTGGCAATGACGCGATGTTTACTTGCGCCCCTGCAGGCGCGAGAGCAGACGCAGGAGCTCGAGATACAACCAGATCAGCGTGACCATCAGCCCAAACGCTGCGAACCACTCGAGCTGCTTCGGGGCGCCCGAGTGCACACCCTGCTCAATACGATCGAAGTCGAGGACGAGGTTGAGCG
>CANGXK010000291.1 GCA_947457715.1 Gemmatimonadota bacterium | reverse complement strand
GAGAAGTCGAACACGCGCAGCCGGCCCGTGGCGCCCGCGATCTCGAGGGCGTTGTCGAGGGGAACGGGCATGCGCATGATCAGCACCACCACGATCGCAAGCAGGGCCCCCACGATCACGACCATCTGCTTCACGTCGGCCCAGGTGACCGCTTGCACGCCGCCCAGCACGGTGTAGATGACCGTGGGGATACCGATGAGCGCCACGCACCAGGTGATGTCCCAGCCGAAGATCGCGGAGAGCACGACACTGGGGGCGGCGATGATCGTGCCGCAGGACATGCCGCGCGAGAGCAGGAACAGAAAGCTCGTGAGCGAGCGTGTCTTGGCGTCGAAGCGTTTCTCGAGGAACTCGTAGGCCGTGTAGACCTTGGCCCCGTGCAGGAACGGCACGATGGTCACCCCGAGTATCACCATCGCGATCGGCAGTCCGAAGTAGAACTGCACGAAGCGTAGGCCGTCGGTGGCGCCCTGACCGGTGGTGCCGATCAGGGTGACGGCCGACAGCTGGGTGGCCATGACCGACAGCCCCACGGCCCACCAGGGTAGGCTGCGGTTAGCCAGGAAGTAGCCTTCGATGTTCGTGGTGCCGCGCGTCCGGCGCAGCCCGTCGAAGACGACGACGGCGAGGTACACCGCCACGATGGCCCAATTGATCCAATGCATGGGCGCCTAGAGCGGCAGCAGGGTGTACCGCGACTGCAGCAGCCACAGCAGGGCCAGCGTGACGGCCTGAATCAGCAGGACCCGCCAGAGTGTCGTGCGGAACGGGGTAGACATGGAACCCAAGTTACACGTTGACGCTGGCCTCCGCCGCGCATATCCGGCCGATTGGTTTGCCCGCTGGGATCCGTTGTCGCTAGCGTTAGCGGAGCGATATACCCTCGATCTCCTGAGTGGCGGTGCGACCCGATGTGCGACCACACTGTCGCCTGAGGGTTGGGCTGCCGTTAAGAACGGCGAACGCATGGCAGACCCGACTACGACTACGCCGGACGACGCGAGACGCACCGTGCCTGATGCGCCTGATCTGGCGCGTGCGACGGCCTTGCTGGAGGCGTTGCCGTCGGCCGCGGCGCTGTTCCGACGGGCGGGAACGCTGTATGCGGTCAACGCGCTGGGGCGTGAGCGGTTCGTCGTCGATGCGCGCGCGCCACTGTCATCGCAGGGGTGGAGCATCGTCTTGCTGCCACTGGGCGCCGAGGCCGTCGCGCTGCTGCAGCGCGCGGCGGCCGGTGAGCCGTCGGTCACACAGTCCATGGCGATGGGGCCGGGCGATCGTCCGGTCTCGGTGCGCGCCGTGCCGTTCGACCACGAGCTCCTACTGTTCACGGCGACGGACGCCGTCGTCTATCACCCGCCGCGCAGCGTATCCGCGCGCGTCGAGCGCGAGCTGGCGACGCTGTTCACGCTCACACCGTCGTCGATTCGCCGCATCGATGTAACGGGACAGATTCTCCAGTCGAACGCGGTTGCCGATTCCGAGCACACGCCCCGCCGCCCCGCGTCAGTGCGCGAGCTGTGGGAGCTCGATGCGCCGCATGATATCACGCACCATCGTCCGTTGTCTTTCCTCGACACGCCGGCGATGCGCGCGCTGGCGGGCAACACGGTGCGGGGGCAGCTGCTCGAGGTGCAGCGGTACGGGGCGTCGCGCGTGATCGAGTCGTACGCCTCGCCGATTCACAATGACGAGCACGATATCATCGGCGTGATGCTCATTGATTGTGATGTCACCGATCGCGGGCGGCCCGTCGAGGAGCGCGTGCGCGCGCTGATCGAGACGCCAGACGATCGGTTCCGCGAGCGCCGGCTCACGGCGGTCGGCCAGCTGGCGGCCGGTGTGATGCATACCGTGAACAACGCACTCCAGCCGATCATGGCGGCGGCGTACTTGCTGCGCCATCATGCCGAGTCGCCCGATGCGGTGCGCGACTACGCTGATCGCATCCGGGAAGCCGCGGAAACCGGTGCCGTGACGGCTGCCCGCGTGGGGCGCTTCATCCGACAGGAGCCGGTGCACGCCGGGGGCGACGAACCGCTCGATCTGTCGGTGCTGGCGGAAGAGGTGCTCGAGCGGACCGAGTCGACGCGCCGGCCACGGTCGAGCGAACCCTGGGACGTGCGGATCGTGCGGCAGTTCGCCTCACGGGTGCGCACGCGCGGATTGCCGGGTGAACTCCGTGATGCGTTGTGGCACCTTGTGCAGAACGCCGTCGACGCCATGCCGGCGGGCGGGACGTTGACGGTCCGCACCTTCGAGGAGGGCGCGGATGCGTGCATCGCGATTCGCGACACCGGTGTCGGGATGAGCGCCGATGTCCGCGAGCGGGCCTTCGAGCCGTTTTTTACGACCAAGGGTATCACGGCATCAGGATTGGGGCTGGCCGAGGTGTACGGGATGACCCGTCGGCATCGTGGCACTGCGACGATCTCGTCGGTGCCGGGCCAAGGTACGGAGGTTGCGCTGCGATTCCCCGCGGAACGCGTGGCGGAGCCGGCGGCGGCGTCACCGGCGGCGTTGCCGACTGCGTTACCGGCTGCGGTCCAACCGAAGCACATCCTCGTGGTCGAAGACCATGGGGATGGCCGGGAGTTCCTCCGGAGAATCCTGCTAGCCGACGGTCATGTCGTCGATGCGGTCGGAACGTGTGCCGAAGCGCAGGAAAGGCTCGCGTCGAGCGCCGGCAACCCCTACGATCTCATGTTGACCGATGTCGGTCTCCCCGACGGGAGTGGCTGGGACCTAGTGCAGTACGGCCGCCGACTGGCCCCAGGCGTTCGGATCGGGGTGATCACTGGATGGGAACCCATGGCGGATACCGACGCCTCGCACGGGGCGGAATTCGTCCTGCGCAAACCGTTGCGTGCCGCTGAATTGCAGGCTTACATCGCGGGACGCGCTGCTCCTGCCTCTACCCCCGAGTAATAATATGTCGGATCTGCCGTCGACCATTCGTGTGCTGGTGGCCGAAGACAACGCCCTCGAGCGCTCTACCCTAGTCGACCTGCTCAGTGCGCTCGGCTACATGGTGGTTGCAGAAGTCGAGAGCGGGACTGAGGCCATCGAGACGGCGCAGCAGTTCACGCCCGATGCGGTGCTCCTCGATATGCACATGCCGGGCGCGAGCGGCGTACAGGCGGCCGAAGAGATCGCCGGCGCCCTGCCCGGCACCGCGGTGGTCCTCATCACCGGCGATCTGTCGCTCACGCTGAGCACGGCCGACGTGCTGCGCAGCACCGCTGTGGCGCTGCTGCCCAAGCCGACGCCGCCCACCGCGCTCGATGCCACTCTCCGCATGGCGGTCATGCGGGCGCGCGAGCTGCTCTCGGCACGCCGTGAAGCCGCCGAAGCGAAGGCGCAGCTCGAGGCGCGCAAGCTGATCGAACGCGCCAAGGGCATTCTGATGCGCCGCACGGGCAGCACCGAGCAGGAAGCCTATCGCATCATGCAGCGCGGCAGCCAGGATCGCTCGGTGCGCATGGTCGACATCGCGCGCACCATCATCGAAAGCGAACCTGAGATGAAGCTCTAGTCAGGAAATCGGCTTGCCCGCGTTGGGGCCGGCCACCTGCTTCACCAGTTCATACAGGAAGTCGAGTCCGTCGTAGAAGCTCTTCACGCGCAACTTCTCGTCGCGCCCATGCGCGTTGGTTTCGCCGGGCGACGAGAAGATGCCGCTGACGCCGTAGGTGGGGATGCCCACGGCGCGCAGCCGATAGCCATCGGTCGCCCCGGTGCTCATGGTGGGAATCACCGGGACGCCGCCGAACATTTTGTTCGTGAGTTGCGTGGTCGCCTGCAGCAACGTGGCGTTGATCGGACCCGGCGCGCCGTCTTTGCGATCTTCGCGTGAGCTGGTGACCTTGACCGTCGCGTCCCCGATCACCTGCTCGAGCGCGGCCTTCACCTGCGAGCCGGTGCTGGTGGGGGCGATGCGGCAGTTCACATTCGCCGTGGCCGTCTGCGGCAAGGCGTTGTTGGCGTGGCCGGCCGACAGGCGCGTGGCCACGCAGGTGGTGCGCAGCATCGAGGCGTAACGCGGATCGGTGGAGATGATACGCGCGGCGGCGG
>CANGXK010000290.1 GCA_947457715.1 Gemmatimonadota bacterium | reverse complement strand
GTCAACTATTGCCGGACGTTCGCTCGCCGACGCGCTACCGCTTCACTACCGCTTCACTACCGCTTTGCCGTGAGCGCCTCGCGCAACGCCTGCCACGGCAGCATCGCGCAGCCGTGGCGCCCGGGGAACGGCGCGACGCCCAGCAACGGCGTCAGCGCCTCGGGGAGCACCGACTCCGCGCTCGCGTCTGCCCCCGACGCGTGCAGCATGCGATCCACGGCATCAGCCACCGCCAGCGCCTCGCTCACCGCGAGTCCCGTCACCGCATCCGTCATCATCGAGGCCGATGCCGTCGCGATCGAGCAGCCGCGACCGGTGAACGCCACGTCGCCCACGATGTCGCGCCCCACGCCGACGTCGAGGACCACCATAACCATGATCTCATCGCCGCACACGGGATTCTTGCGGGCACCGACCGCGGTGGGCGTCTCGATCACGCGCCGGTTGTGCGGCGCGCGATGATGCGCCAGCAGCCCATCCTGATACATCGCCGCGATGCTCGCCGTGAACGGCGCCACGCGGCTCAATCGACCGTCGCGAACAGCTGCTGCGCGGCCGTGAGGGCGCCGACGAGCGCGTCCACGTCACGGCCGTCGCTGTACACGTAGAAGCTGGCCCGCGCCGTGGCACTGACCCCGAGGCGACGCATGAGCGGCTGGGCGCAGTGATGGCCGGCCCGGATGCAGACCCCGTGCTGATCGAGAATCGTGGCCAGGTCGTGCGGATGCACATCGGCCAGCGAAAAGCTGAGCACGCCACTGCGTTCGGCCGGGGGCGGTCCGTACACGGTCACACCCGGCAGGGCCCGCACGCGGGCCTCAGCGGCCTCCAGCAGGGCGATCTCGTGGGCACGCACGTTGGCCATGCCCAGGCCGGTCAGATAGCGCACCGCGGCCGCTAGGGCCACAGCGTCGGCCGCGTTGGGGGTGCCGGCCTCGAACTTGTGCGGGAGCACGTTCCAGGTGCTGTCGGTATCGCGCACCCACTCGATCATGTCGCCGCCGAACTGATAGGGCGGCATGGCCTCCAGCAGCTTCCGGCGCCCCACCAGCACGCCGATCCCCATCGGACCCAGCAGCTTGTGGCCGCTGAACGCGTAGAAGTCGATGTCGAGCGTGTCGAAGTTCACGGGCAGGTGCGGCACGGCCTGTGCGCCGTCCACCACGATCACCGCCGCCGAGCGCGAGCGCACGATGCGCACGACGTCGTGCAGCGGGGTGATTGACCCCACCGCGTTCGACACGTGGGTGATCGCCACGATCTTGGTGCGTGCGCCGACCACGTCACGCAGCATGTCGAGGTCGATCGTCTGCGTGGGCGTGAGCTCAATGATGCGGAGCGTGGCGCCGGTGCGCAGCGCAAGCTGCTGCCACGTCACGAAGTTCGCATGATGCTCGAGGGCCGACACCACAATCTCGTCGCCCGGGCCCACATGCGCATCGCCCCAGCTCGACGCCACGAGGTTCATCGACTCGGTGGTGCCGCGCGTGAAGATCAGGCAGTCGGCATCGGCCACGCCCACGAAGCGCGCAATGGTGGCGCGGGCATCGTGATAGGCATCGGTGGCCAGCGCGGACAGCGCGTACGCGCCGCGGTGCGGATTGGCGTTCGCGGTCTCGTAGAAGTGCCGCAGCGCGTCGAGCACCGCCGCCGGCTTCTGCGACGTGGCCGCCGAATCGAGGTAGTGGAGCGCCGGATTGGCGGCAAGCAGCGGAAAATCAGCGCGGGGCGCCAGCGACGTGAGCGACATAGGATCTCTTGGAAAAACGAACGGGCCGCCATCCTCCGGCGTATGACGCACGACGTGCTACGTTCGCCGCGGCCCGACAAACACCTCCCCATCGGCGATCTCGACGGGATACGTCCCCAGAGCATCGGTGGATGGACCGGACAGCACGGCGCCGGTGCGCACATCGAACCGCGCGCCGTGCCACGGACACTCGAGCACGCACGGCTCCACCAGATCGCCGCCGGAAATCGCGAAGTCGCGATGCGGACACCGATCGTCCACCGCGTGCACGGCATCTCCATCGCGCACCAGGCACACCCGCCGGCCGTCACTCATCCTGACCCCCAGCGGCAATCCGGCCTCGACGTCGCGCAGCGCCGCCGCAAGCACAAACCCGTGCGCCCGGCTCACGTTTCGGTGCTCACTGACGGTGCCGCATCGATCGGGCCGTCGTCGAGCGCGGCCTTGAGCGTATGCCACGCCAGCGACGCGCACTTCACGCGCACCGGAAAGCGCGACACCCCGGAGAACACCACGAGCTGGCCGAGATCCTTGCCGCCACCGGCGTCCTGTCCCAGCACAAGGGCATGGAAGCGCTGGAACAGCACCTCCGCGTCCTCGCGCGACTTCCCCTTCACCGCCGCCGTCATCAGCGACGCCGACGCCTTGGAAATCGCGCAGCCGTGCCCCGTGAACTTCACGTCGGTGATGATGTCGTTCTCGACGTGCAGCGCCACATGCACCTCATCGCCGCACAACGGATTCTTGCCGTCCGCCGCCCGGTTGGCGCCATCGAGCGCGCCGAAGTTCCGCGGCTTGCGGTTGTGATCGAGAATGACGGACTGATAAAGCTCTTGGAGGTCTGACATGATGCCGGAAGAATGCCGGTGAGTTCCGGGTTGTGAGTTCAAGTTCGGAGTTGTGAGTACTCACGACCCGGAACTTGAACTCATAACTCCAAGCTCACATAGACTCAGTGGTTTGTATCACCCGTAAACCGCACCATCGTCAACTGCTCCAGTGCTTCCTTCACCGCCTCGTTCTCGATCGTCTCCAGCACATCGGCAGCGAACGCGTACATCAGCAGCTGGCGCGCCAGCAGCTGTCCAACGCCGCGGCTCTTCAGGTAGAACAGCGACGTCTCGTCGATGCGGCCCACCGTGGCGCCGTGCGTGCACTTCACGTCGTCCGCAAAAATCTCGAGCTGCGGCTTGGTGTCGATCTGCGCATCCTTCGACAGCAGCAGCGTGTTGTTGGTCTGCTTGCCGTCGGTCTTCTGCGCTTCGGGGTGCACGTACACCTTGCCGTTGAACACGCCGTGCGACGAGTCGTCGAGCAGGCCCTTGTAGGCCTCGCGGCTGAAGCAGTTCGGGGCCACGTGCTCCACGCGCGTCTGGTGATCGCCGTGCTGCGCGTTGCCCAGCATGTACAGGCCGTTCAGCGTGGTGCCGCACCCTTCTCCCGCGAGCACCGTGAACACGTTGCTGCGCGAGAGCGCCGCCCCGGTCTGGAAGGTGAACGCCATGAAGTGGCTGTCGCGACCCTGTCGCGCTTCCACCGTGCCCACGTGAAACGCGGTGGGCGATTCCCGCTGGATGCGCAGGAGCTGCAGCGTGGCGCCGTCGCTCACCGACACCTCGACCACGGCATTGGTGAAGTACGACACGTCGGCCAGCGCCACATAGCTCTCGATCACCGAGGCCTTGGCATGTCGCTCCGCGACCAGCACATGCCGCGGATGGCTCATCACACCAGCGCCGTTGGCGTCACTCACGTGCAGGATGTGCACCGGCACGTCGATGGCCATCTCCTTCGCCACATGGATCAGCGTGCCCTCGCCGGCAAACGCGGCGTTGAGCGCGGTGAAACCATCGCGGTCGGACGGAGCCGCCACGCCGAGGTGGCGCGCCAGCAGCGCGGGCTCCTGTTCGGCCGCGGCGGCGAGCGTCATCACGCGCACACCCTCGGGCAGCGCGTCGAGCGACGACAGCGCCGGCGCGAAGCGTCCGTTCAGGAACACCACCAGCGGCCAGGTGCCGCCGAAGGTGTACGGCGCCAGCGACTCGGCCTCAAGCGTGCCCACGGCGCGCTCGAGGGCCGCCGCGAACGGCGTGGTGGCGATCGCCGAGACGCTCGTGTATTTCCAATCTTCGCTGCGCGTGGTCGGGAAGCCCAGGCGCGCAAACGCCTCGGCGCCGGCGGCGCGCAACGTCGTGAGCGGGGCAGGGGCGTGGTCGGACGCCGAGGCGGCGAACGCGCTGGCCTGCTCCTGGAAGCTCACCGTGGGGCTCTCCGTGGTGCTCACAGAAGCGCTCACGCCGCCTCCAACACCCAGTCGTATCCGCGGG
>CANGXK010000289.1 GCA_947457715.1 Gemmatimonadota bacterium | reverse complement strand
GGTCCCCAACCGTCAGCGGATGCTGGCCGAAATGGATGCCTATGCGGGCTACATGTACGTGCTGCTCGCCGAATCGATGTGCGAACTGGCAATCAACGGTGGGCCGAGTGTCACGTCGGCCGCGGCGTTCGCCATCGCCGACAAGCGCTTCTCCGACGCGATCGTCACGGCGACCGCGATCAATGACGCGAGTTTGCTGAACATGGCGCGCGTCGGCCGGGCGCGGACGCGTCTGAACCTCGGCAATCTGGCGGGGGCGGCGGCCGATGCCGCACTCGTACCGAGCGGCTTCGTGCGCATCGCGGAGTTCTCGGAGGTGGATGTCAGACGTGAGAACCGTTTCTACAATCTTACGGTGCGGGCCAACTACCTCTCCGTCGGCCCGGACTACCGCGGCCTCACGGTGAACGGGGTTGCCGATCCGCGCGTGCGCGTGACCAACCTGAACCGCGTCGGGCTCGACAACGTGACCCCGATGTGGCAGCAGCAGAAGTTCAGCGGCAGCGGTGCGGCACCGCTGACGATTGCGTCGTACGCTGAGGCGCAGCTGATTCTGGCGGAAGCGTCCACGGATCAGGCGGCGATCGATGCCATCAACCGTGTGCGTGCGCTCTCGAGCATCGCCCCGATGGCGATGCCGGCAGCGGGAACCGACATCAACGCTCTGGTGATCGAAGAGCGCCGCCGGCAACTCTTCAGCGAAGGTCAGCGATTCGGCGACATGCTGCGCAAGAAGATCGCGTTCCCGTCGTCGGGGGTGAACCGGAAGGGACAGGCGTACAGCAACATGACGTGCATTCCGCTTCCCGACGTGGAAACGCGCAACAACGTGAACTTCAAGAGCTGACAGCTGGGGCACCCCCACGCACCACCCCCGCTGCGCAAATGTCCGTGGCGGGGGATAGGGTGAGTAGTGCAGGACGGCACAGTCGCCGGACGGGTGTAAAGGGGCTTTGAAATGCACAATCTTGCGCTTGATCCCAACGGGTGGGATTTTACCGCATCTACCGATCTCAGCCGGTCGCCCCTTCCCCGAATCAGGACCCCTTTATGGCTTTAGAACGTCGTTTCGCACGACTGCTTTTCACCGCCAGCCTCGCCCTGCTCGGCGCCGCCCCGGCACTTCAGGCACAGGCCATCGCGACGGTGGAGGGGAAAATCACGCTCAGCGGATCCGGCGAGGCGCTGCAAGGCGCATCCATCGGCGTGGTGGGCACGCAGGTCGGCGCCATCTCGCGTGCCGACGGCACGTATCGTTTCACCGTGCGCCCCGGCACCTATGAACTGCGCGTGCGCATGCTCGGCTACGCCGGCAAGACCGCCAGCATCACGGTGACGGCGGGCGGCCGCATGACGCAGAACTTCGTGCTCGAGAAGTCCACCACCCAACTCGAAGCGGTGGCCGTGACCGGCTCGCGCGGCGGCGAGCGCACGGTCGTCAAGAGCCCCGTGCCCGTGGACGTGATCAACACGGCGGTGCTCAAGTCGACGGGTCGTGTTGAGACGGCGCAGATGCTTCAGGCGGCGGCACCGTCGCTGAACTTCCCGCGCCCAGCCGTGGCCGACGGCACGGACCACGTGCGTCCGGCCACCCTGCGTGGCCTCGCGCCCGACCAGACACTCGTGCTCGTGAACGGCAAGCGCCGCTACACGAGCGCGCTGATTAACAACAACGGCACCGTGGGTCGTGGTACGTCAGCGGTGGACCTCAACGCCATCCCGGCGTCGATGATCGACCGCATCGAAATCCTGCGTGACGGCGCCGCGGCGCAGTACGGCTCCGACGCCATCGCGGGTGTCATCAACATCATCCTGAAGGGCGCCGGCACGGGCGACGTGTTCAGCCAGACCGGCCAGTACAACACCGACGTCCCCGGCCTCGGCAAGCGCAATGACGGTACCAATACCGTGGTGAGCGCCGACCAGGGCATTTCGTGGGGCAGCGGCGGCTACTTCCACGCCGGTGTGGAATGGCGCAATCGTGCCATGACCAACCGCACCTTTGCCGATCCGCGTCAGCAGTATCCCACGGGCGATCCCCGTGAAGCCACGGCGGAGCGGTTCACGCACTGGTCGGGCGACGCCGCGACGGTGGATCTGGTGGGCATGTTCAACGCCGCGCAGAACGTGAACGACAACCTGCAGCTGTACTCGTTCGGCTCCTTCGGCAAGCGCGATGGCCGCTCCACGGGCTTTTTCCGCCGTCCGATTCAGACCACGCAGGTGATCGCCAAGCTCTACCCGGACGGCTTCCTGCCGAACATCGAATCGAACATCGATGACATGTCGATCGGTGGCGGTGCGAAGGGCGAGGCGAAGGGATGGGACTGGGATCTCAGTCAGGTGTACGGCAGCAACGCGTTCCAGTTCATCATCTCGAACTCGAACAACGCCTCGATGGGACTCGCCAGCCCGACGACGTTCGACGCCGGTACGCTCGGCTTCGGCCAGGCGCTCACCAACCTCGACCTTACGCGCAAGTTCGACATGAACGGGCGCCCGCTGCGCGTTTCGACCGGTGCCGAGTTCCGGTGGGAGAACTATTCCATCGAAGCGGGTGAACTGGCTTCGTACGTGAACGGTGGCGTGCCGGTGCTCGACGCGGCCGGCAACCCGGTGCGCAACAGCGCCGGCAACACCTCGATCGCACTGGTCGGTGCTCAGGTATTCCCCGGCTTTTCGCCCAAGGATGCACTGGACCGCTCGCGCACGGCCGGTGCGGCCTACCTCGACGTCGAAAGCGATCTGACCGCCAAGTGGCTGGTCGGCGCAGCCGGACGCTTCGAGAACTTCAGTGACTTCGGCTCGAAGGCCACCGGCAAGCTCACCTCCCGCTTCGCCGCCACCGACAACTTCGCCATCCGTGGCGCGGCGTCGACCGGCTTCCGCGCCCCGTCGCTGCAGCAGAGCTACTTCACGTCGACGGCCACGACGTTCGTGAACGGCCTCCCGGTGGACATCAAGACGCTCCCGGTAGACAGCAAGGAAGCGCGTCTGCTCGGCGCCACGGACCTCAAGCCGGAAAGTTCGGTGAACCTGAGCGCCGGCATCACGATGCAGCCCACGAAGAGCCTCACCATCACGGCGGACTACTACGATATCGCGATCAGCGACCGTGTCGTGCTCTCCGAAAATTTCATCGGCTCGGGCGTCGTCAACTTCTTCGCCCAGAACGGCCTCACGGGCGTAGGCGGCGGGCGGTACTTCACCAACGCGATCAACACCAAGACCAAGGGACTCGACGTCGTGGTCAACTACGGCCTCGACCTCAAGGCCAACGGGATCGTACGCCTCACGGCCGGCTACAACCAGAACAAGACCAAGGTCACGAAGGTCGTGGTCAACACGCCGGCGCAGCTCGGGAACCTGAACGAGACGCTGTTCGGTCGCGCCGAGCGTGGCCGCATCGAGGTGGGCCAGCCGCGCAATAACCTCGTGCTGAACGGTACGTACGAGAAGGGCGATCTGTCGCTCTCGCTGCGCAGCCAGCGGTTTGGGCAGGTCACGGGCGTGCAGGCGCTCGCCACCGGGACCGCGCGTCAGGTGCCGGATCTGGTGCTCAGCCCGAAGTACATCACCGACATCAGCGCGTCGTATAAGCTGCTCAAGCGTGCCACGCTCACCGTCGGCTCGGACAATGTGTTCGACGTGTACCCGGACGCCATCACGGATCTTGGCAGCGTCGCGGCCAACTACAGCGGCCAGGGCACGTATGGCGTGTACCGATTCTCCGGCCTCTCTCCGTTCGGCTTCAACGGACGGTACATGTATGCTCGTGTGAGCTTCGGCCTCTGACCGATCCCGGGCCCTCCAGGGTCCGTGACCGTTGATCGACGCATGACAAACGCCCCGCCGCAACGATGGTTGCGGCGGGGCGTTTTCTTGTCCGGCGTGTCGTGTGACGACGCTACGGCGTCAAGACGCTACGGTGTGCTGCCTTTCAGCGTGCGATACTGCGCCAGCGCGGCGTTCACTTTCTGATCGATGGCGACCTTGCCGATTTCGGCGGTGGCCTTGGTCGGGTCGCCGGTCACGCCGGCATCGGGGGCGCCGCCGTTGGGCATACGCTTGTCGAGCCGGATG
>CANGXK010000288.1 GCA_947457715.1 Gemmatimonadota bacterium | reverse complement strand
TCGGTGGCCGCCCCCGGATGAAAGCACACGCCGGCCACGCCCAGCGCGGTGGAGCGCTCGAACTCCTTGGCCAGGGCGGCGGCCGCGCGATTCCACTTCTCGTCGTCGGGGGTGGCGCAGTTGATCACGTACGCCGCGTGTACGATGACGTGCTCGGGGCGGATGCCGGCCTCGGTCAGCGCTTCCTGATAGCGGGCGAGCCGATCGGGTTTCACGCCGACCTTGTCGTTGTAGAACTTCGGAATCGCGCTGAAGATCTGCAGGGCCTGCATGCCCGCCTTGCCGGCGCGACGCGCGGCCATGGGGATGCCGCCGGTGTCGATGCAGTGGGCGCCAAAGAGAAGCGACATACGGTCAGGACGGAGTCAGGGGAGGAGCGAGGCGAGCACGCGTATTCAGCGCTCCACGCGGGCGCGGCGCAACCGGAACACCGGATCGGCGCCGTCGGCGGTTTCACTCCAACCGACGACGACAGCGCGGCCACGAACGAGCACATGCGGATCCCGGGCGTTGGAAATCCCTCCGCTGGCGGTGAGGCGGTCTTCGAAGAGATGCCCCGAGGTGCGCGACACGGCGAGCCCGATCTTGCGGCGACCGAGGCCGCTGTTCGGATCTTCGTACGCCACCGCCACCACATCGCCGTCGACCGCCACGCGCGCGTCGCCGATGCGCTCGCCGTAGATGATCGCGACCGGCGGCTCGAACTGCGACCGGGGGTCCATCTGGTGCGCGTAGAACACGCCGGGTCCTTCGGGGCCGGTGAGGGCGTAGGCGACGTGGACGTACCCGTACTTCTTGTCGATGGCCACACTCGGGGCGGGACGGGCGCAGCCGTAGGCGCCCCGTTCGGCCGCCTGCGCGTCGCCGGGGCCCTGATCGAGCGAGTCCACCATGATCGGCCCGCGCCACGCGTTACCCGGCATGGCCATGGCAGCGCCTGCAGCCTCGCCAGCGGCCGAATCGGCCGACGGGGCCACCACGCTATCCCGCCAAGCCGCGGCGAGGCGCACGCGTCCGCCAGCGCCCCGGCTCCACCACACCGCGACATGCCCACGCGCCCCCGCCGCGACGATCCGGATGGAACGGGCGCAGCGCAGGGAGTCGAGGGGCGCGTTGCCGTTGCCGAGCGACGTCAGCGGCGCCGGTGCGGTCTGCACCGGGGGCAGCATGGCGTGGGGACCGACGGAGTCCCCGGCCTCGGCCATCGCGGCAATCGTGGGCTCGAGCAGGTTGGTGCCGCCCGCCTCGCGCCACAGATCCTGCGTGAGGAGGAAGTCGGCGTAGGGCGACGAGGCCTTCAGCGTGGAGTCGGTCGCCACGAACGGCGGGTACGTGAGCGGCGACGGCAGGCGGGTCGCCTCGGCTTCGGCATCGACCCAGCGGACGGCCGGCGTCTCGCACGCCGCGAGGGCGAGGATGAGCGCGAGCGGGGCCGCCAGACGAGGGCGGCGGTGCCGGGACACGCGGAACGGGACGGGCATACGAGCTGAATGCAGGGCCATGCGCGAAGGGTACTGCAAGAACCGCACGACGCTAGCTTTCCGGTTCCTTATCCTGCCCTCTCGGAGAACGTCTGATGTCTTTTGCCGCCTTCGATGGCACGCGTCGCGTGCCGGTCGCCGCTAACGAGCCGGTGCGTACCTATGCGCCGAACTCGCCCGAAACGAAGAACCTGAAGCTCCGTCTCGACCGCATGGCGGCCGAGCAGGTGGAGATTCCCATCGTGATCGGCGGTCGCCGGATTCACACCGGCAACATCGGTACGGTCACGATGCCGTGCGACCATCACCATGTGTTGGCCACGTACCACAAGGCCACGCCCGAGCTGGTGCACGAGGCGATCGCGGCCAGCGCCGCGGCCTCCGCCGAGTGGTCGAGCTGGCGCTGGGAAGACCGCGCCGCCGTGTTCCTGCGCGCGGCCGAGCTGCTGACCACCACGTGGCGCGACACGATCAACGCGTCGACGATGCTGGGCCAGGCCAAGACGGTGCATCAGGCCGAAATCGACGCCGCCTGCGAGCTGATCGACTTCTGGCGCTTCAACGCGCAGTTCGCGCAGGATCTGTACGCCGAACAGCCGCTGTCCGACCACACGATGTGGAACCAGCTGGACTACCGTCCGCTGGAAGGGTTCGTGTACGCGGTGACGCCATTCAACTTCACGGCGATCGGCGGCAACCTGCCGGGCGCCCCGGCGCTCATGGGCAACGTGGTGCTGTGGAAGCCGTCGGCGACGGCGCTGCTGTCGTCGTGGTACACGATGCAGCTGCTGGAAGAGGCGGGACTGCCGCCGGGCGTGATCAACTTCATCCCGGGCGACGCGGCGATGATTTCCGACATCGCGCTGGCGCATCGCGACCTGGCCGGCGTGCACTTCACCGGCTCCACGGGCGTGTTCAACAGCATGTGGAAGACGATCGGCTCGAACATGGGCACGTACAAGTCGTATCCGCGCATCGTGGGCGAGACGGGCGGCAAGGATTTCATCGTGGTGCATCCGAGCGCCGATCCGCAGGCGGTGGCCGTGGGCATCGTGCGCGGCGCGTTCGAGTACCAGGGACAGAAGTGCTCGGCGGCCAGCCGTGCGTACGTGCCGAAGTCGATGTGGCCCGACGTGAAGGCGCGCTGCGTGGCGATGATGGCCGAGATGAAGCAGGGCGACGTGCGGGACTTCTCGAACTTCGTGGCGGCCGTGATCGACCAGAAGGCGTTCAACCGCCTGAAGGGATATCTCGACGACGCGAAGACGTCGGCCAACATTGTCGCCGGCGGCGGCTATGACGATTCGAAGGGCTGGTTCATCGAGCCCACGATCGTGGAAACGGATGATCCGAAGCACCGCATGCTGTGCGAAGAGCTGTTCGGCCCGGTGATCACGATCCATCCGTACGAGGACGCGGCGTGGCGCGAGACGCTCACGCTGGTGGACACGACATCGCCGTACGCGCTCACCGGCGCGATCTTCTCGCGCGACCGCGGGGCGGTGCGCGAAGCGATGAGCGTGCTGCGCCAGAGCGCAGGCAATCTGTACATCAACGACAAGCCGACGGGCGCGGTGGTCGGCCAGCAGCCGTTCGGTGGCGCACGTGGATCGGGCACGAACGACAAGGCGGGATCGAAGCTCAACCTGATGCGCTGGGTGAGCGCGCGGAACATCAAGGAGACGTTCTCGAGTCCGTTGGATTGGCGGTACCCGTTCTTGGGCTGATGGGTTGGTGTGGCGTGCTTGCTGATGGACTCACGTGAGTTTGGAGTTTCGAGTTGGGGTTTCGAGTGGTGAGTAGGCGAACTGCTTCTGCTTGACCCACAACCCGAGACTCGAACTCGTAACTCGAAACGCACCGGTTCATCCTCTATGCGAACGATCCGCTTCATCACCGCCGACGTCTTCACGACCGAACCCTTCACGGGCAACCAGCTCGCCGTGGTGTTCGGCGCCGAGGGGCTTCCGACCGAAACGCTGCAGGCGATTACGCGGGAGTTCAACTACGCGGAAACGACGTTCGTATTCGCGCCGGAGGATCCCTCGCATACACGGCGGGTGCGCATCTTCACCCCGGAGCTTGAAGTTCCGTTTGCGGGGCATCCGACGATCGGCACGGCGCATGTGCTGGTGGCCAGTGGTGAAGTGCCGGCGGTGGGCAGCGAGCTGACGCTGGTGTTGGGCGAAAACGTGGGGCCGGTGCCGGTGCGCATCACGCTCGAGCAGGGTGTGCCGGTGCACGCGCAGCTCACGACGGCGCAGTTGCCGGAGGAGCGTGTGGAAGTGACGGATCTCGAGGCGTTGGCGAGTGTGCTGTCGCTGTCGGCGTCGGACCTGATGGGTGGCGCGCATGCGCCGGCGGGGGTGAGTTGTGGCCTGCCGTTTCAGCTCATTGCGCTGAACAGCGTTGAGGCCGTCGAGCGAGCGCGCCTGCGCACCGATGCCTGGGAGGCGGTGCTCAAGGGGAAGTGGGCGGCGTGGCCGATGGTGTTCGCGATGTCGCGCGACGGTGATCCGGCGCGTGACGCCGCCCGTGATGCGCTGTTGCCGGCGCATGTGCGCGGCTGCGATATCCGCGCGCGGGTGTTCGTGCCCGGCTCC
>CANGXK010000287.1 GCA_947457715.1 Gemmatimonadota bacterium | reverse complement strand
CGCCGCAGGGACCGCACCTCGGTATGCTCAACCTTGGGCCCCGTCCCACGTTCGGGGACGCGGCCCGTCGGATCGAGACGCACGTCTTCGATGCCGCGCACGACTGGTATGGCGCGGCCGTGCGGCTTGACCTGATTGCGCGCCTCCGCGACACCCGGTCGTTTGCCGGCATCGAGGCCCTCCGCGCCCAGCTCGCCCTCGACGAGATGGCCGCCCGCCACGCGCTGTCATATACACTGCGGGGTCCGGCTACCGCCGCGACGTCTGGACCCCTAAGTTAAGAGGCTAGGCGTACTTTACGCCGTTTCTCGCGCCTCTCCCCCGGCGTGTTGACATTACCTCTGGCCACCGGCATCGATGGCGAACCTGAAGTACCGCGTCCTGCTCATTGTGGGACTCTTTGCGGCCTCCGCGTGGGCCCTGTTTCCGCGCACCGTCGTTGAACGGGTGAAGCGCGATGGCGTTTTCGTGTACGACACCGTGCGTCGTGTGCCGCTCAAACGAGGTCTCGACCTCCAAGGCGGTATGCACCTGACGCTCGAGGTCGACGAGTCCAAGCAGGCGGTCGCTGATAAGTCCGAAGCGCTCGATCGTGCACTCAAGGTCGTGCGTCAGCGCATCGACGAGTTCGGCGTGTCCGAACCAGTCGTGCAGAAGGCCGGCAATGAGCGCATCATCGTCGAGCTCCCGGGTATCGACGATGCGGAACGTGCGCAGGACGTCGTGCAGAAGTCGGCGTTCCTCGAGTTCCAGATCACCGACAAGACGCAGGCGTTCGAAAAGGTGATGGGACGTTTCGACGAGATCGCGAAGAACGCAGGCCTCTCGATCGCGTCCGCCGAGCAAGCGTCCGGCGACACGACCAAAAAGGTCGGCGTCACCTCGTTGCTGACCCAGAAGGCCGACTCCGCCGCCGATAGTACCAAGGCGGCCGGAACCACGGGCGCGGACAGTGCGGCGGCCACGCCGCCGGCGGCTGTCGGTGGTCTTTTCAGCACGAACGTGCAGCCCGGACAGATCCCCGGTCAGTATATCGTGCCGGAAGCGGCGTACAGTGCTATCGAGCGTGCGCTCGCATTGCCGGCGATCAAGGACGCCATGCCTCCCGGCAAGGTGATCCGCTGGGGCGTCGACTCGCTCGTCTCCGGCACGCAGCGCTTTTTCGCGCTGTACGTGCTCGATTCGCGTCCGATCATCACGGGTGAAGTCCTGACGGACGCGCGGCCGTCCACCGATCCGGTTGAAGGCAACGTCGTGCAGTTCACGCTCAACAACGAAGGCGCGCGCCGCTTCAAGGTGGAAACCGGGAAGCACGTGGGGGACAACATGGCGATCGTGCTCGATCAGCGCGTCGTCACGGCGCCGGTGCTGAACAGTGCGATTGGCCGCAACGGACAGATCACCCTGGGCGGCGGCACGCTGCAGTCGGCGCAGGACCTCGCGCTCGTGCTGCGCGCGGGGGCACTGCCCGTCCCGCTGAAGGTGGCGGAAGTGCGGAACATCGGCGCCAGCCTCGGTGCCGACTCCATCAACAAGGGCGCGCTTTCCCTCGCCATCGCGTTTCTGCTGATTGTCGTTATCATGATCGGCTATTACCGCTTTGCCGGCTTGCTCGCGGTGGCAGGACTCGTGCTCTATCTGTTCTACACGCTCGCCGTGTTGGCGGGATTCAACGCCGTGCTGACGCTGCCCGGTCTCGCCGGCTTCGTGCTCTCCATCGGTATCGCCGTCGACGCCAATGTGCTGATCTTCGAGCGCATTCGCGAAGAACTCGACGCAGGGAAGTCGAACCGCCTTGCCATCGACGAAGGGTTCCGGCATGCGCTGAGCGCCATCGTCGACACGTCGGCGACGACCATCCTGTCGGGCATGGTGCTCTATCAGTTTGGCACCGGACCGGTGCGCGGCTTTGCCGTGACGCTGATCGCGGGCCTCGTGGCTTCGCTGTTCACGGCGATCTTCGTGAGCAGGACCTTCTTCATGATCTGGCTCAGCCGCGCGCGCGGCAACCAGACGCTGAGCATCTGAGGACGCCATGCTACGAATCTTTCACAACACCAAGTACGAGTTCGTCAAGCATTGGCGCATCGCCGCCGGCCTCACCGTTGCGTTCATCGTCGCCGGACTCGTCACCTTTGGCATCACCGGCGGGGTGAATTACAGCATTGAGTTCACCGGCGGAACGCTGATGCAGGTCGAGTTCAAGCAGGCGCCTGACGTGGCCGTGCTCCGCGGCACGCTCGACGAGGCCGGTATTACGGGCAGTGAGATCCAACAGTTCGGCGCGGCTACCGAGTACACCATACGGGCGCGAGACGAGAAGCAGGTCGCAGCGCAGGCCGCCGGTGCTGAAGGCATCTCGAAGACGATCGCCGCCGCGCTCGACGCCAAATTCGGCGCGGGCAACGTGACCATCGTTCGGACGGAAGCCGTCGGGCCGAAGGTCGGCAGTGAACTCCGCTCCGGCGCGTTTACGGCCATGCTCATCGCCTCGCTCTTCACGCTGATCTACCTCGCCATCCGCTTCGATTGGCGCTTCGGCGCGGCGGCCGTGCTCTCCACCGCGCACGACATCTTGGTCACGCTCGCGTTTATCAAGATGTTTGACATCGAAGTGTCGCTCACTGTCGTCGCCGCCATCCTGACGCTGCTCGGCTACTCGGCCAACGACACGATTATCATCTTCGATCGCGTGCGTGAAGATCTGAACAAGCGGCTGAAGGGCGAATCGTTGTCTCAAGTGCTCGACCGTGCCATCAACGAAACGCTGCCTCGGTCGATCATGACGCATGCGACGACACTCGCCTCCACGCTGGCGCTGCTCTTTATCGCCGGTGAAGTCATCCGACCGTTTGCCTGGGTCATGGCCTTCGGCGTGTTCGTCGCCACGTTCTCCTCGATCTACGTCGCTGGTCCGATCCTGATCTGGATCGAGTCGAAGTACCCGCGCGCCACGTCAGACGCGACCAGTCGCGCCGCCAAGGCCTCCGGTGACGCGCCGACCGATCCGCGCAGCCGTAAGCCGGAGCGCCTCGCGGCGCGTTGAGGCGCCGCGAGCCTGTTCCTTCCAAGGCATCGTGACCGTCTTCGCTGATAGTCATGTGCATCTGGCCGATCCCGCGTTCGCTGATGAAGCGGACGCGGTGATTCAGCGGGCCCGCGCAGCAGGTGCGCGGGCCCTTGTCTGTATTGGTGAGTCCGCGGCCACGGCACGCCGGGCGCACGGGCTCGCGACGCAGTATCCGGGATTGGTGTTCTTTACCGCCGGCGTGCATCCACATGATGCGGCCGCGTGGGATGACGAGGCTGACGCCCACGCCATTCGCGAGTCCCTCGATCATGGCGCGGTCGCCGTCGGCGAGTGCGGGCTCGATTCGCACTATGATCACTCGCCGCGCGATCGGCAGCAGCATGCGCTCGATGCACAACTCGCCATTGCCGCTGAACGGCGCAAACCCATCGTGCTCCATACCCGCGATGCCGAGGCCGATACCGTCGAATTTCTGCGACGCGCGGAAGCGGCGGGGGTTTGTGGCGTACTCCATTGTTTCACCGGTTCGGCCGCACTCGCTGAAGCCGGCCTGGCCGCGGGATGGTATGTCTCGTTCAGCGGCATCATCACGTTCAAGAGCTGGACCGACGAAGCCCTGCTGCGAATGGTGCCCGACGACCGCCTCCTCGTGGAGTCCGACGCGCCCTATCTGGCGCCGGTGCCGCATCGCGGGAAGCGGAACGAGTCGGCGTTCGTCGGCCTTACGGTGGCGCGACTGGCCACGGTGCGCGGGCAGGACGCTCACACGCTGGGCCAGCTCACGCTGCGGAACACGCATCGACTGTTCAACCTGCCGGACGCGGTACTCGACGAGCACTCGCCCGCCTGATCGCGTCGCCATTTTCCTCACCATTCAGCGCACCACCGACATGTCGATCGAGACGCTCCACACCGACCACGCGCCGAAAGCGATCGGCCCCTACGCGCAGGCCGTACGCGCCAACGGGTTTCTGTTCACGGCGGGCCAGATTCCCCTCGATCCCGTCTCCATGGAGATCGAGGCGGGCGATGTGGGTGCGCAGACCGAACGGGT
>CANGXK010000286.1 GCA_947457715.1 Gemmatimonadota bacterium | reverse complement strand
CCCGTGATCCGCATTCGACTCCGATCCTTCGTTGCGCCTGCCTTGCCGGCCCTGCTCGCCGCCATGGTGGTGTCGCCGACGGCCAGTGCGCAGGGCTCCATCGGTACGCAGGGCTTCGGCTATCCCGTGGGTGGCGGCAGCGTCCGCACCAACGCCACCGGCGGCGCCTTCGCGGAATTCGACGCCCTCACGCCCACCAATCCGGCCGCGATTGGCGGACTGCAGCGCACCGTCATCACCGCGCAGGCGGAGCCCGAGCTCCGCAAGCTCACGGTGAATGGCGTGAGTGAGAAGAGCTCGCTGCAGCGCATCCCGCTCATCATGCTCATCTTCCCGGTGCGCCATGGCGTGGCGGTGGGCATCAGTGCGACGAGCTTTCTCGACCGGACCTTCGCGACCACCACGACCGGCAGTGCGCTGATCGATGGCAATGCGGTGCCTACCAGCGATCTCACCAACGTGCGCGGGGCCATCAACGACCTCCGCGCCGGCGCCGGCTGGCAGATCTCTCCGCGCTTCCGCGTCGGTGTCGCGGGACATCTCTACACCGGTGAGAACAAGGCCACGCGCGAGCGCACATTCGCCGACACGCTCGCCTTCGGGAGTGTGCTCGACTCCTCGCGTGTCACCTACTTCGGCACCGCGCTCTCGGTCGGTGGCGAAGCGACACTGGGCAAGGGCTTCACGGCGCTCGCGTCCTACCGTCGTGGCAACGAACTCAACGCGCGCATTCGCGACACGATCGTCTCCAAGGCCAGCGTGCCCACGCGCACCGGCGTCGCCCTGCGCTACGATGGGATCGTCGGCTCGGTGTTCGCCGTCGGCATGGAGCAGATTGCCTGGTCCGAAATGGCGTCGCTCGGATCGTCGTCAACCACCTCCACCGATGCCATGAACTGGCACGCCGGGGCGGAAGTGGCCGGTCCCAAATTCCGCGGCCTGCCACTGCTCGTTCGCGCCGGCTACGCCCGGAACGAACTGCCGTTCGGCGTCCTGGGGCAGATCGCCAAGGAGAACCGTCTCACGGCCGGACTCGGTGTGCCGGTCGCCGGCGAAGACGCATCGCTCGACCTCTCGGTGCAGCGCGCCAACCGCACGCTGTCCGGCAGCAGCCTCAAGGAATCGGCATGGCTGCTTGGGATCGGCATCCAGATCCGTCCGCGGAACTGACCATGAACGACACGTCCGCCGCCGTGCCGACCGGCGCGCCGCGCCCCACCGTGTACATCGAGACCTACGGCTGTCAGATGAATGTCGCCGATTCGGAACTCATGTACGGCAAGCTCGTCGCCAGCGGCTACGACGCGGTCGATGTGCCCGATGGGGCCGACGTGATTCTCGTGAACACCTGCGCGATTCGCGAGAATGCGGAGACACGCGTGATCGGCCGGCTCGGTGAACTCAAAAAGTACATGCGTGCCGGCAGTGTCATGGGGGTCACCGGCTGTATGGCGCAGCGCCTCGGCCCCCGGGTGCTCGAGCAGGCGCGGCACGTGTCCATCGTGGTCGGTCCCGACGGCTATCGCGCGCTCCCCGCGCTGCTTGATGGCGCGCGGCGCGGCGAGAAATTCACCTCCACCGACTTCGACCTCGAAGAGCACTACGAGGACGTCGTCGCCCGTCGCTTCGAAGGCGTGAAGGCATGGATTCCGGTGCAGCGCGGCTGCGATTATCGCTGCACCTACTGCATTGTACCCACCACACGCGGCCCCGAACGGAGCCGCAAGCTTCACGAGGTCGTGCGTGAAGTGCACGAGGTCGTGAATCAGGGGCTCACCGAAGTGGTGCTGCTCGGGCAGACGGTCAACTCGTACAACGATGGCACGCACGATTTCGCCGACTTGCTACGCGCCGTCGGCGCCGTGGATGGCATCCGTCGTGTGCGCTACACGAGCCCGCATCCCAACGACTTCTCCGATCGCGTGATCGCCGCCATGGCGGAGGTGCCCACGGTCTGTGAGCACATCCACCTGCCCATGCAGAGCGGCTCCACGTCGATGCTCAAGAAGATGCTGCGCCGCTACTCGCGCGAAGATTACCTCGCCTGCGTGGAACGGATGCGCGCGGCCATCCCCGGCCTGGCGTTGACCACCGATATCATCGTCGGCTTTCCCAGTGAGACCGACGAAGAGTTCGCCGATACGCTGTCGTTGTGCCAGGAAGTCCGTTTCGACGACGCGTTCATGTTCAAGTTTTCGCCGCGCGAAGGAACGCCCGCCACGCGCATGCCCGCCGAGTGGACGATCCCCGACGCGCTCGTGGCCACCCGGTTCGAGTTGCTGCTGAAAACGGTGCGCGGCATTTCGCGCGAGAACAACATGCGCCGGCTCGGCGACACAACCGAAGTGTTGATCGAGAAGGTCGCCCGTGACGGCGAGTTGCTGCAGGCCCGCTCGCGCGACTTCAAGACCATTATGGTCCCCGCCGACGCCGGGAAGATCGGTGACTACCTCACGGTGAAGCTGAGCGGCACGACTGGGGCCACGTTCATGGGCACGCCGGTCGTCGAGCAGACGGAGCGCAAGCCACTCCCGATGATGGCCGGGTAACGCGCCGGCTCGGTCGCGCGTCTCGGCGACGTCCAGTCAA
Organism: Gemmatimonadota bacterium; assembly: GCA_947457715.1. The sequence continues at coordinate 1,504 of CANGXK010000286.1, read as the reverse complement.
CATCGAGGGCCAACGGGACGATCCTGTTGGCCCTCGCTGTTGCCAAGTGCTCAACATCCTCTCGTTCGACCACGGCTGCCCGACGTCGATGCGGCCGCACGCCAAGTGACCAGGCAGCGCTGCCGAACGCGATGCCATGGCCGTGCCGCGCGTCGCGGTGTGACTGCGGGCGACGATTGGGTGCGGCATGACCGACGGCGGCGCGACACCATGTGGGATGCCGCTGCTCATTCACGCCACCGGCTGGTGGATTGCGGGACTGCTGGTCGGGGCACTCCTGGGGGCGCGGTCCGGTCGTGACCTCGCCGCCTCGCCGTGGTTCGCGCAGGCGACACCGTCCCCGATGGTCGCGATGCTCGGCGTGATGCTGGTGGTCGGTAGTCTGTGGGCGGTTCGCCGCCGACACGCCGGGAGGAGCATGACGAGCGTGTCCTGTGTCGCGATCGGCATCGCCGGGATCGCCGCCAGTGTGGCGGCGACGAGCGAGGCACGTCTCTGCCGACGGCTGGTCGTCGAGGCGCTGACCAGTGGTCGTGCACTCCCGGTGGTCTACGACGGTGCAGTGGCTGATCGTGAACGCGCCGTCCGTCCGGCCGGCAAAACCCCGCCGGCGGCCCGCGGGCGCGGGCGCGTACGCCTGACGCGCGGGGACCAGCAGTGCCGCGTCCCGGCGTCGCTCCGATGGTCCCGAGCGATGCCGACCCCGCTCCGTGCGGGAGATGTTGCGGCCATACGGGGCCGGGCGATGGCGACCGAGCGCGGCGTGCGGATCGACGTCGATTCGGTACAGGAGGTCACGGGCCGGGATTGGCTGCGGGTCGTCCGCGGGCGCGCCGGCGATACGATCGACCGGCTGTTCGACGAGCAGTCGCCACTCGTGCGCGCCCTCGTCATCGCCGATCAGGAGGGTATCGCTACCGACGTGCGCGACCGGTTCGCCGACGCGGGACTCGTGCACATGCTCTCGGTGTCCGGCATGCACGTGGCGATTATCGCGTCGGCGCTGCTCACGATCTCGGGGGCTATGCGGTTGCCGACGACGGTCGGTGCGTTCGCCTCGTTGCTGCTCATCCTCGCCTATGTGGCGACGCTCGGTGCGCCGGCCCCCGCCGTGCGCAGCGCCGTCATGCTGCTCACCGTGATGCTCTCGAGCGCGTGGCAGCGCCCGTTGCATGAATGGACGGCGCTCGCCCTCGGCGCGACGATCCCCACGGTGCAGCCGCTGATTGTGCTCGATCTCGGCTGGCAATTGAGCGTCAGCGGGATGGCGGCCCTCGTCGCCGCGCGGGCGATGCTGCGGCGGTGGCACCGGTATGCGGTGTCCAGACCGGCGTCGTCGCCGGCTGGCGTGCGTGGAGCGGCGTACGGCGTCGTCCGTGGTGCACAGCGCTGGCTGGTCACGCGCCGTGGAGTCTCGCGTTGGCTGGTACGGGAGACGATCACCGGGGTCGTGGCAACCCTCGTCACGGCGCCGCTGATCGCGTGGACCTTCGGGCGCGTGAGT
>CANGXK010000285.1 GCA_947457715.1 Gemmatimonadota bacterium | reverse complement strand
GGCATCGGCGTCGCCATCGCCGGCGATGGCGAGCAGCATGGCCGCCACCTCGTGGCACGCATCGGCCATCTGCCGTGAGGTCGCTGCATCGGGGCCGGGCACTTTCGTCCCACGCGTCATCAACGCAACGCGCTCGCGCAGCACGGCGGCGTCAGTCTGAAAGCGATCTATGAGATACTCACGGGCGGTCATACTCATCGGCGAGGCATCCTCTTCGACACGGGGGGGCTACAGAAGTGATGCGGGCCGCTCGGCCTTAATGACCGGGGCAGCCTCGGCGCGCGCGAGCACCGAGTTGAAATACGCGGGCTCGCCGGTCACGTCGCGTACCACATACGGCGCCAGCCATCCGGGCAGTTCCGCCACATCGTCGAGTCCAGAGAGCTCAACTTCGGCCAGCACGAGATCGCGATCGAGAAACACGTCGACTTCCCAGGCATGGCCGGCGTCGCGCACGACATGGCGTTGTTTTCGGACACGCGCGTCGGCGGTCAGTGGCCACATCGCATCGAACAGCGCACGGCTTGTGCCCTCGTCGATTTCGATGCGGGCCTGCGCCGGCCCCAGCTTGACGTTCCGCCAGCACACGACCGTGCCAGCGGGTGAGGTCGAGCGACGCAGACGCTCCCGCAACGCCGCCCCGGGCAGCCATCCCTGTTCGATGAGCGTCGGGGCAACCGCCGCCGCCGCAGGCGGGACGGATGCCAACAGGTACTTCCGTTCGATCTCGATGGGCACGCCGGCGGCGGTGGTCGGCGCACTGTCGCGGCGCAGCTCCGCGACCGCGGCATCCAGCGTTGTCATCACGACCTCGATGCGGGCGCACCAGTCATGCGTGAACGCTTCGTAGTGGGCAAGCGCGACGGCATCGAGTGCGCGCTGCAGTGCGGGCAGCCCCTCCTCGCGGGAGCGCTCGGCGAGCAAATCCGCATCGCGAACCGCGCCGAGCAGATCCTGTCCGCGCGTCGCCATGTCATACCATGCACCAAGGGCGGGGCGTTCCTTGGCAAACGGGGCCAGCATCGCGCGCTGTCGCTTGAGCCGAATCCGCACGCGATGCATCGCGTCGCGCGCTTGCACACTCGTCACGCTCTCGAGGTCACGGCGGAGCCGCGTCGACGCACGCTCCACGCGCGTGGCCAGATGTCGCGCAAAGGCTGTCGGGGTGGCCGGCAGCCCCACCTGATGGAGCAGGAGATACGTGGAAAGGCGCGCGACCAGTCGGTCGACGATCGGGTCGAGGTGCTTTTCGAAGGCGCGCGTGACGTGGACCGTCGAGCGGCTCGCCCGACGATCGAGACTGACGCGCAGTCGTGCGGCCTCGTCGCGTGCCACGGGAGGAAGCTGCTCCATCTCGGCATCGAGCCACGAGCGCTGGACATCGGCGTCGCGCACGGCGTTGCTCGCCTGACCGAGTGCCCGTAACGAACGCAGCGTGCGCCGATCGATCACACCATCAAGGGCGCTCTCATGTTCGCGTAACACCGCCCGGAGCCGTCGCAGGGAAACGCGCACCTTGTGCAGCGTCTCCGCATCGGTCGCCTTCGGGGCGGACAGGGCACTCGGGACTGCGCCGGGCTGACGCGCTCCGGCAGTCGATGGGTCGGCCGATCCCGGGAACGGCTGCCACCGCGCACGTGCCTCGCAGAGTTGCGCCAGCCAGTGCAGCGCCATCAGGCGTGCACCTTCCTGCGCCGGTCGCCGAAGCGCATCCGGCAAGAGGCGGCGCAGCTCAAGGGCGGTCAATGGCGAACCCTCAGCCATCGTCATGGTCATGATCGTCGCTGGCGTCGACGTGCACATGGGCGGTGCCGTCGTCGTCATAGCTCACCGATACCTGCCACGGACGACAGCACACCTGACAATCCTCGATGTACTGCTGATGGCTCCCCGAGCCCGGGTCGAGCGTGATCTCGCACGCCTCGCCGCAGTAGGGGCAGTAGACTTCACCAACGAGATCCGCCACGCCGTCGCCGAGAGGAAACTCCTCGTCGTCGAGCGCATCAGCGGCTTCGTCGGGGTCACCGGCATCGTCCGGCAGATCCCAGGATTCGTGGTCACGCATGTTTGCATAATGCAGGCATACGCGTAATCAAACGCGGCTGCCGCTGCTGTCCACCTCTGGAGAATCAGTTCGGCATCAGCAGGAGCGTCCGATCGCCTGTCGCCACCGCGAGGGCGGCCCGCGCACCGGCCACTTTGGCTTCCACGGCCGCCAGCTTGATCGCCTCGTCGAGCACGAGGCGCTCCCGGATGTTGAGGATCAGCAGGGTGCTTTCCCCATTCTCGAAGCGCACCTGTTCGGCGTCGCGCAGGAGTGTGGCATTGCGCACGTTGGCGACCTGACGCTGCCGGAGCCGCTCCAGATTGAACAGATCGAAGATGGCCGCACGTGCATCGAACTCAACCTCACGACGCAACCGATCCCGCTCGAGGCGTTGAAATTCGAGACGCTGGCCGGACGCCGCAAACCGTCCGCTCTCCTTGAGGAAGAGCAGGGGCGACTTGATGCTGAGTCCGGCTTTGTAGTTGTTGTCGAGCCGTTCTCCGTCGAAGAACGAATCGTCGCTGTCGTTTGTACCAAGGCCGGCCAGTTTCGCCTCGGCGAGCGGCAGCAGTGCCTGTGTGCTGAACAATCGTTGGGCCTCGGCCTGCTTGATCCGCGCCTGCACCTTGAGGAGATCCGGATTCCGTCGGGCCGCGAGGTCGAGCAATTGTTCGAGGCGGGTCGAGTCGATCCCGACGCGCTCGATACCCAGCAGGACCGGTTTGGCGTCAGCCGGCAGGGCGGCCGGGCGGCCAGCCTCGTCCCACAGGTAGGAGGTCACGTCGAGCGAGGCGATGTAGAACCCCGCCTCGGCTTCGAACCGGGTGACTTCACGGCGCTGCAGCTCGAGGAGCGCTTCGATGGTGTCGATCGGCGCGCTCTCCCCGTTGGCGACGCGACGGCGCACGGCCTGCAAGCGGAACTCAGCCAGCGACTCGCCCTCTTGCGCGATCACGCGACGACGCCAGCTCTCGTACCACACACCGTAATCTTTGGCGGCGGAGAAGAGCAGCTTGTTCACGATGGCGGTGCGATCGGCGTCCCCGGCGTCACGGGCGGCGCGCGCCTGCTGCAGCGCGTTGCGCCGCTCGTCGGTCAGAATGCGCTGGCCGAGCGGAATGGAAATGCCTGCTTCGAAGGTGCCGTTCGACGCGGTGCGTCGGTCTGGATTGAAGTACCGGCCCATTGTGCGATCGAAGGCGATCGTGACGTCCGCTCCGATCGGCAGGGGAATCTTGAGCGCCGCGTCGAAGTAGTTGTAGTAGTCAGTTCCACCGAACCGCTTCTGGTCCCACGAGGCCGTCATGGTTGGGTCAAATGCTCCCCACGCCGTTCGCAGCTCCGCGCGCGCCTGATCGGCGACCAGCCGCGCCTGCGTGGCGACGGGATGACGCGCGAGGATACCGTCGACGAAGGCCGGAAAAGGGAAGGGCGTGCCGAGCGTGTCGAGCTTGCCCGGCGCCGGCTGTGCCGGCACCGAAACCGTCCACAGCAGGCCAACCGAAAGCGCGAGGGCGGTGCGACGGTGTCCGGTCACTTCTTGCCTCCGCCTTGAGCATTGCTCTTGCCCGCGCTCTTTTCCCCCGCGACGGCATCAGCCGGCAGCGCCTCATTCGGATTGATCGACAGCGGGAAGCCATTCAGCTGACGCCAGATTTCCCACCCGACGGTGACGTTGTCGAGCATTGCCCAACCCTGTACGCCCGTGCCAAGGCGCAGTTGCGCCGGCCATGACGCATCGTGCGTGGTATCGGGCACCAGCAGCACGCGAAACAGCCCCGAACGGTTTGGGAACTGATCGATGACCGCAACCTGCGCGCCGAACGTGCCGGACGCCACCTGCGGCCAGCCGGAGATCTGCAGGGCCGGCCATCCGTCGAAGAAGATGCGCACATGTCGTCCGGGCTTCAGGAGCGCAACATCCATCGGCTTCACGAACAACTCAACCGCCTTGCTGGGCCGTGCCGGCTGAATCGTGACGATGGCCTCGCCCGCCTTCACGATCTCACCCTGCCCCGCCTTCGTGGCGCGCACCACATAGCCGTCCTGCGGCGC
>CANGXK010000284.1 GCA_947457715.1 Gemmatimonadota bacterium | reverse complement strand
CGAAGATATACGGCAGGTCGGCCGCCGCGATGCCGATGCCGCTATCCTTCACGGCGAAGGCCACCTCGGCTTCGCGACGGGTGAGCGTGATCTCCACGCGACCGCCGCGCGGGGTGTACTTGATGGCGTTCGTCACCAGGTTCAAGTAGAGCTGCCGCAAGCGCGTGAGATCGGCCAGCACTTCCGCGTTTTCCATGGGCGGCGCATCGATCGTGAGGCCGGCATCCTCGCCCAGTAAGCGCGCGGTTTCCACCACCTCGCGCATCAACGGCCCCAGTTCGACCGGCTCCCGATACAAATCGAAGCGCCCCTCGTCGGCCCGCGCGAGCGTGAGCAGCGAGTCGACGAGGTCGGCCATGCGCGTGACCTGCTGCAAGGCTTCCTCGATCGCGATCGCCTGCTCCGTCGGCGTCGACGTCGGTGACAGGGAGCGCTCGATGTCGGCGCGCATCACGGCCAACGGCGTCTTGAGTTCGTGGCTGGCGTCGGCGGTGAATCGACGCAGGGCGCCGAACGAGGTCTCGAGCCGCTCGATCATGGCGTTCAGCGTGGACGACAAGCGCGCGAGCTCGTCGCCGGCGGCCCCGATCGCCAGTCGGCGATGCAGCGAGCGACCATCGGTGATGGCTTCCACCTGGTCGATGATGCGGTCTATTGGCCGGAACGCCCGGCCCGCGATTATCCACGCGAAGGTCGTCGAAATCGCGAGCAGGAAGGGGGCGATCACCAGCATGGTGCCCACCAGTTCGCGTGGCGTGTAGCTGATGTCCGACGTGCTCAACGCGGCGTATACGCGATAGCGCGCGTTCTCACTCAACGGCACGACGCGCGTCGCCAGCAGAACGTCGTCAGAGCGCATGGCGATACGGCGCACCACGAGCGTCGGCGACGACTGACGGGCCGCCGTGCTGAAGACGTCGCGATCCGATGAGGACAGCATCTGCACGGCCGGCGACGCATAGATGTCGTACTGACTGCTGTCCTGCACGAGGACATAGCCGTCGAGGAGCGACAGGAATGACTGCATGCGGAACGACACGCTGGGCCCCGCCAACGGGTCTTTCTGGGCGACGATGGGATCCGTACCCGTGTTGCGCGCCAGATTGATCGCACGCACGACCTGATCGGCCTCCGCTTGCACCCGCGCCTCCAGCTCCCGCAAGAGGATCTCACGACGCACGACCAGCAGCGCAATCGAGAAGATCACGAGGGTGCCGATGAACGCGGCCGTGTAGGCGACGGTGAGTCGTGCCCGAATCGAGCTCACGGGCGCTCCACTAGCCGCGAATCATGTAGCCGACGCCACGCACCGTGGTGATCAGCTTCTTCTCGAACTTCGCATCGATCTTCTTGCGCAGATGATTGATCACGACATCCACGATGTTCGTGCCGGGATCGAAGTGATAGCCCCACGCATACTCCGTGATCAGCGTGCGGCTCATGACCCGGCCCGCGTGGCGCATCAGATACTCCAGCACCGCGAACTCCTTGGGCGTGAGCTCAATCGATTCGTCGCCGCGGCGCACATCGCGCGTCCCTTGATCGAGCTCGAGGTCACCCACGCGCAGCTGAGGTGAGGCCATCGCGCGCGGACGCCGGAGCAGCGCTTCCACGCGCGCCAGCAGTTCCTCGAAGGCAAAGGGCTTCGTGACGTAGTCATCCGCGCCGGCGCGCAGCGTTTCGACTTTCGCATCGACGGCATCCTGCGCCGTGAGCACGAGCACCGGCCGCTCGAATCCCCGCGCCCTCAGGGTGCGCAGGACATCGAGTCCGTTCCGCCCCGGTAATCGCATATCGAGAATCACCAGATCGTACGGTTGCGATACCGCCATCCGTTCGCCTTCCAGCCCGTTGTTCACCAGATCGGCCTGCCAGCGCTGTTCCTCGAGCCCACGACGGACGAACTCTCCGACCGTAGGATCGTCCTCGATGACGAGAATCTTCATGTGCGTGCTCCGCCCGAGGGCCGCGTGAACCCGTACTCGCGAATTTTCCGATAGAGCGTCTTGGGTGAGATGCCCAGTAGGTCGGCCGCCCGTCCCTGATGCCACTGCGTCCGATCGAGCACGGCGGCGATGTGCTGGCGTTCGAGCGCTTCCAGCGTCATGCCAAGCGGCGTCTCGGGCGAGGGCACTGCGATGCCCTCCTCATGCCCGGGGGCGCGCCCGGGGGCCATCGACGCACCCGGGGTGACACGGGCACCGCCCCCGACCTCGACGCCGAGGGGCAAATCCCGCGCGCTGACCGTGCCGTCCGTGGCAAGCAACGCGGCACGCTCGATGACGGTGCGCAACTCGCGCACGTTGCCCGGCCACCGATAGCGTTCGAGTACGGTCATGGCGTCGGCACTCAGCTGGAGCGCATGCCGTCCGAACGGCTCACGGAACTGCGCGAGAAAATGCCGTGCGAGCAACGGCACATCGACGATGCGCTCACGCAGCGTCGGCAGCGCTATGCGAATCGTGTTGATGTGGTGCAGGAGATCCTCCCGGAACGTTCCGGCGTGCACCATCCGCGAGAGATCGCGTGTACTCGACGCGATCACGCGCACGTTGACCTGCACTTGCTGCGTTCCTCCGACCCGATAGAAGCTGCCGGTTTCGAGCGCGCGCAGCAGCTTTGCCTGCAGCGTGAGATCGAGATCGCTCACGTGGTCGAGATACAGCGTGCCGCCGGCCGCCAATTCCACCAGCCCGATCTTCCGCTGATCGGCGCCCGGGAATGCCCCGCGCTCGACACCGAAAAGCTCCATCTCGTCCAACGCCTCGGCCAAGGTCGCACGCTTGCAATCCACGAACGGCCCATCCGGGCGATCGCCGCCCGCATGCAACAGGCGCGCGATGAGATCCTTGCCGGTGCCGGACTCGCCAGTGATGAGCACCGGCGACGCACTCGGGGCGACCTGCCCGACCACCGTCAGCACGGCGCGCAGTGGCGCGAACTGCGTCAAAAACTGCGGACCCGCGGTGGCCCGTCTCAGGCGCGACTGGAGGTGGAGATTGTCGCGTACCAGCATGCGCTTCTCCCAGGCCCGACGCACGAGCACTTCGATCTCGGCCATGCGATACGGCTTCGACCGGACATCATACGCGCCGAGCTTGAGCGCGGCGATTGCTGTTTCGATCGTGCCGTTGCCGGTGATCATGATGATCTCCGGTGGCATCGGCTCTTCACGAACCTGCCGCAGGATGTCGAGCCCATCGACCTCTGGCATGACGACGTCGAGCAGTACTACGTCGAAGCTGTCGGCACGCAACGTTTCGAGGGCGGCGCGTCCATCCCGGACGCTCGTGACGGCGAATCCGCACGCCGTCATAAACCGCTCGAGCATCATGCCGAGATTCGGGTCATCATCGACGATGAGGACACGAATCGCCGAGGCCGGGTCGACGGCGCGAAACGGCGCCTCGCTCACGAAGCCGCCCCTGCCGGCACTGCCACGCGGATGACCGCGCCGGTGCCTTCAGGAGAGACGAGCGCCAGTTGTGCGCCATGATCGTTCACGATTGCATAGCAAATGGCCAGTCCCGGCCCGGTGCCCTGCCCAGGCGGCTTGGTGGTGAAAAAGGGTTCGCGGACCTGCGCGACCGCCCGTCATCGGCGCGCGCGATGAAAGACGGGCCGAGTCGGCCGAAGACCGAGGTGAGTCCGTCCACCACACTCGGGGCACGGGCCAGCAGGCCGAGTACCTCAGGAAGGGGGGGCAGCGAGAGGGCGTCCATCAGCAGTCGGCGGGAAACAAGATCACCGGTGCAAGGTAGGCCGCCCCCCACCATCGGACAAGCTGACCGAATGAACCACACCCAGCCACCACGAAGCCGGTTTCGCCTGTCGAGGCCCGTCGTCTGTGCCGTAGGCCTGAGTTCCGAGCCGACCCGGGGCGATCCGTCTGGTTCAGGACCGGAGGATCGCTACTTCGAACGGCGTCCCGTCACCGCGATCGGCCGTTGGAACGATCGTTGCAATTACGCCGTGGGTGCCATGATCGCATGGAGAATCTCGGCGTTTTCGCGCTTGTCCCCCAGGTTCTTCTCGACATGCGACCATCGAATCACCCCAGCCTTATCGATCAGGAAGTAGGCCCGATTCGAGAAAAAGCCGGGATGCAAGACACCAT
>CANGXK010000283.1 GCA_947457715.1 Gemmatimonadota bacterium | reverse complement strand
GTTCGTCGCCGTGGCGAGCGGGTTCGACGCATCCGGGGCCGCCGCGTACGGATGATACACGCCGACGTTCAACTGTGCCGCCGTGGTCGCGGCATCGTTGATGAACGAACCGGACAGCGCCGTGACGGCGCGCTGCCACGCCGTCGCACCGCCGCCCGAGGTGGCGTAGTACGCCGCCGCACGCGCCGCCATGGCACGATTGAACTGCCGGAACGTCGTCGGCGTATTGAAGCCCGTGAAACCGGCGTTCAGCGAGAACGGGAACGCCGCTCCGCCTGCGCCAAGATCCGTGTTCGCTTCGTCGAGGATGTTCAGGATGTACTTGTACACCGAGTCCCGCGACACGAAGGGCGCAAGTTCGGTAGCATCCTGGTTGATCTGGGTCACGGCGCCGATCGTGTCGCGCGTCGAGATCACCGTGAGCAGCTCGATGCCTTCGATCGTCTTGGCGTAGCCGAGCGCCGCCTTCTTCTGCTCAGCGCTGAGCGTCGAGGCCGCCACCGTGTTCTTGAAGTTGAACACGTCGCGGAGGTTGCCGTACGGGCCGCTCCAGCTGCCAACGGCGAAACCGGCGTTGTCGAGTTTGTTCTGCCCCGAGAGTCCGATCAGGTAGGCCGACGTGTTACGCCCTTCCTGCGGGGTGTACACGTAGGCTTCGCGACCGAAACGCGCGGTCTCGGAGATGAGCCCGCCGCGGCTGTTGCGGTTCTGACGCAGCAGGCCGGTCGCCAGCAGCTGCAGCGCCTGTGGATCGGCGCTGGCGCCGGCCACGGACGGGGTGTTCGGGTTGGTGATGTCAAGCGTGTCGGTGCTGCAGGCAGCCAGCGACAGCGAGGCGAGCGACAGCGCACCAATGGTGCGCAGGGAACGGGTCATCTGCACGTGCGATGCGCCGGAGAGGTTGTCAGAGGTCGTCATGGTTTAGAACCCCACGTCGACGCTGAGGAAGAACTGGCGGCTCGACGGGAACGGCGCGAGGTCGATGAACCGGTTGAAGTTCGTGTTGCCGAAGTTGTTGAACTCCGGATCGAAGCTCCAGTAATCCGTGAACAGCGCCAGGTTACGGCCGCTGACGTTGAAGCGCAGCGAGCGGGCACCCGGAATCTTCTTGGCCCACGTTTCCGGGGCCTGATAGTTCAGGGTCACTTCGCGGAGCTTCACGTACGAGCCCTTCTGGATGTACGGGCGGATATCGCCACCATTGAAGGTGGAGTACCGGCACTCGCCGAGCGTCTCGGCACCGCAGGCACGCGAACCCGGGAGGATCGACGTCGGAGCCGCCGCGTCGTAGTCACGCGCCTGTCCGCCTTCGTCCCACAGGTTGTTCGTCATGTTCGACACGTAACCGCCCGCCCGCCAGTCGGCGAGGAAGGAGAACGTGAACGACTTGTACGAGAAGTCGTTGTTGAACGTGGTCGTGTGAATCGGATTCGAATCGTACAGGATCGTGTCGCGCGTCGCGCCGTTCACGCCGAACGGAGCGTTGCCCCAGATGAGCGTGGAACGCGTGTTCGACTGGATCCGGTTACGTCCGTACGACGCACCGTATGAGCCGGGCACGGCGAAGGCCGGAACCGGGACGTTGTCGGTGAACTGCGCATTCGTGTTGTAGATGATGCGGCTGGTCCACTCGAAGGCACCACGACGGATCGGCACCAGCGAGAGCACGCCTTCGGTGCCGAGCACCGAGAGCTGGCCACCGTTGATGATCTGGTTGCCCAGGCCCGACGACGGCGGCAGCGGGAACGTGAGCAGCAGGTCCTTGATCTGACGCTGGTAGCGCGTGAATTCCACACCCACGCGCGAGCCGAACAGCGAGGCGTCGATACCGAACTCGAGCTCGTTCATGACTTCCGGCTTGATGCCGGTGTTGCCGAGCAGACCCGCCGACACCAGCGAGTTCTGGCCGCCGATCAGACCACCGTCGGCGTACAGGATGTCACGGTCGCCGTAACGCGGGCGGTTGCCCGACTGGCCCCACGCCGCGCGGAACTTGAACTCATCGATCTTGTCGGTGAGCGGCTTCACGAAGCGGTACGAGCTGGAGAACTTCGGGAACGTATAGAACTTGTCGCGCTCGCCGTTCGCGCTCGAGCGGTCGGCACGGAAGCCGGCGTTGACGGCCAGCTTTTCGTCGAGGAGCAGCATCTGCTCGTTGACGTAGTACGACTGGTCGCGGAACTCCGAGCGGTCATCAACCGTCGCGATGTCCTGCGCGCCGGCCGCCGTCTTGCGCGTCGGGAGCAGGCCACGGCCGCGGATACGGTAGATGTCCTGCTTCTGGCGCTCGTACGAGCCACCGATCGACGTCGTGAACGACGTCACGTACTTGTTCGCCGGCGACCACGTCCACACCGCGTTCATGCCGGAGTTGGTCTGGAGGCTCGACGCGTTGTTCTGGCCGGCCGTTCCCAGGAAGCCGTCGGACGGCTCGAACTGCAGATAGTTCGGCGAGTACTGCACGCCTTCCTGCTGGAAGCGGTCGAAACCGCCCAGGTACGACAGCTGCACCGTGTGGCGCGTCGTGCTGAGCAACGCGTAGCCGAGGCGGATGTTCGCGGCCTGACGGAAGACCGTCTCGTCGCTCTGCATCGCGTTCAGGACTTCGAACGGATTCGCCGTGCCGGCCCCGCCGCCGTCGAACGGCATGCGGATGTAGCGGCCCGACGCATCCTTCGACGTGAGATCGACGATCGCCGGCGTGTAGCCGAACGTGTACGTCGGGCTCACACCGGCGTTGTTGTTGTTGCCGATACCGCGCTGGAAGAAGTTGCGCGTGACATCGATGCCCATGCTGGCCGTCAGCTTCGAACCGATCGTCTGGTCGAGGTTGATGCGGCCGCCGGTGCGACGCGCGCCGGTGTTGATCATGATGCCCGATTCCTGGCGATCGCTGAGCGACGCGAAGTAGCGGGTGTTGTTCACGCCGCCGGACGCCGAGAGCAACGTTTCCCACGACGGATCGGTACGGCCGTACAGCTGCTGCTGCCAGTCGTAGTTCGTGCACGTCGGGTTACAGGCCGCCGTGGCTGCCGCCAGACCGATCGGGCCGCCGACGAAATCCTGCACGTCGGCGAGCGTCCCGTACTGACGGTGACCGAGGGAGCGCATCAGCTGCTGCGTACCGGCGCGCTGGGTCAGGTTCCAGCGCGGGGCGCCGGACGTACCCTTCTTGGTCGTGATCACGACCACGCCGTTCGTCGCGCGCGAGCCGTAAATGGCCGTCGCGGCCGCCGACTTCAGGACTTCGATGTTCTCGATGTCGTTCGGGTTCAGGTCGGCCAGACGGTTCACGACCTGGTCCTGGCTGGAACCGGTCGAGCCGCTCGCGCGCGTAATGGCGCTCTGACCCGACGAGATGCCGGCATTCGAGATGATGACGCCGTCGACGACGTACAGCGGGTCGCCCTGGCCGAGCACCGACGTGGCGCCACGGATCTGGATCTGAGCACCACCACCGGGCGCGCCACCGTTATCGAACACGCGCGCACCGGCGACCTTACCGGCGAGGTTGCTTTCAACGGAGCGGGCCGGCACGCGGTTCAGTTCGAGCGCGCTCACCGTGGCAACGGCCGTCGCGGCCACCTTACGGTCGGTCGTCGTGGCCTGACCGGTCACGGTCACGCCTTCCAGCTGCAGCACGTCCTTTTCAAGGACGAAGTTGGCCGTGCTTTCGGTCGGGCCCAGGCGGATCGTCTGACGCTTGAAGCCGAGCTGGCGCGCCAGCACGAGCACTTCGCCCGAGGGAACGCGCATGCGGAATTCGCCGCGTTCATTGGTGCGGACACCGACCTGCTGTCCGACGATGCTGACGGTCACGTCAGCGATGGGGGTGCCGACGACAGCCTGCGTCACCTTACCCGAGATATCCCGGGTTTGTGCGTCCGCGCGAAGCGGAAGCACGGCAACCGCAAATGCGGCGGCGAGTGAGAACAACCTACCCATAGAGGGTCTCCGTGGAGGGGAAGGCGGAGCGGGAAAACCACGGCCGGCGAGCCGACGATGCTGTGTCGGCTCGTGAACCGCGTCTTCGTGGTCAGGTTGGGACGAAATCGTCACGAAAACCTGACACGAAACCGTGTAACAAAAGTAAAGAACAGCGTCACGGCCCTGCTAG
>CANGXK010000282.1 GCA_947457715.1 Gemmatimonadota bacterium | reverse complement strand
GCAGGCCGCTTACGATGTCGGCGTGGCCGGGCTGCATCCGGAGCTGATCAAGCTCATCGGGCGCATGAAGTGGCGTACCAGCTACGGACAGAACATTCTGGCGCACTCGAAGGAAGTGGCGTGGTTGGCCGGCATGATGGCGGCCGAGCTCGGGCTCGATGTGGCGCTCGCCAAGCGCGGCGCGCTGTTGCACGACATCGGCAAGGTGCTCACGCATGAGCACGAGGGCACACACGTGCAGCTTGGCGTGGAAGTCGCCACCAAGTACGGCGAGAATCCGCTGGTGGTGAACTGCATTGCCGCGCACCACGACGATGTGCCGCACGAGAGCGAAGTCTCGGTGCTCGTGCAGGCCGGCGACAGCATCTCCGGTTCACGGCCCGGCGCGCGACGCGAAGCCTTTGAAACGTACGTGAAGCGCCTCGAGGGTCTCGAGAAAATTGCGTCGAGCTATCGCGGGGTGGAACGCGTCTTCGCCATTCAGGCGGGCCGCGAGGTGCGCGTGGTGGTGACGCCCGAACAGGTCGACGACACGCGGATGACGGCGCTGTCGGAAGAGATTGCGCGTCGCATCGAATCCGAGCTCCAGTATCCGGGGCAGATCAAGGTGGTTGTCATCCGAGAAAGCCGAGCGGTGGATTTTGCGCGCTGAACTGATCGATGGAACGGCCATCGCGGCCGACGTGCGCGCCGACGTGGCGCGCGACGTGATGGCGTTGCGCGCGCGCGGCGTGGTGCCGGGACTCACGGTGGTCCTCGTTGGCGACGATATGGCCAGCGCGACGTACGTGGGGGCGAAGGAGAAGGCATCGCGCGAGGCCGGCATGGTCGGCGCCACGATCCGTCTGCCGGCGAGCACATCGCAGGACGAACTCCTGACGCTCGTCGGACAGCTCAATGGCGATCCGGCCGTCCATGGCATTCTCGTACAGATGCCGCTCCCGACGCACATCGATCCCGACATGGTCATTCGTCATATCCGTCCGGACAAGGACGTCGACGGGTTCCATCCCGAGAACGTCGGGAAGCTGCTGATCGGTCACACCGACGGCTTCGTGTCCTGCACACCGGCGGGCGTCATCGAGTTGCTCGTGCGCAGTGGCGTCGACACGCGAGGGGCCGACGCCGTGATTGTCGGGCGGAGCAACATCGTCGGCAAGCCGATGGCGGCGTTGCTGGTCCAAGCAAGGGCCGGCGGAGACGCCACCGTGACGATCTGCCACAGCCGCACGAAGGATTTGAGTGCGCACACACGGCGGGCGGACCTCCTGATCGTGGCGGCGGGTCGAGCCGAGATGATCACCGGCGACATGATCAAGCCGGGAGCGGTGGTGATCGATGTCGGGATGAACAGCGTGCCCGACGCAACGCGTGCGAAGGGCCGCCGCCTGTGTGGCGACGTGCACTTCGCCAGCGCCGTCGAGGTGGCGTCGCGCATCACGCCCGTCCCGGGCGGCGTCGGTCCGATGACGATCGCGATGTTGTTGCGGAACACCGTGCGTGCGGCTGAACGCACGCTGGGCTGAGTCGCGTGGCGGGACGTCGTACCAGCGGGTATCAGCACTACGGACCCTCGGAGCCCGTCGATCAGGCGCCCGGGAGCGCGCCGGAGTCGGCGATCGCCGTCCACACCCTCACGAGCGCGGCGAAAGATCTCATCGAAGGGGCATTCCCGCCGTTGTGGGTACGCGGTGAGGTCAGCGACTTCAAGGCACATCGCAACGGTCACTGGTACTTTTCGCTGCGTGACGCGGAAGCGCAGGTGAAATGCGTGATCTGGAGTTCGGCCGCGAAGCGGATTCCGGCGCCGCCCGACGACGGCATGCAGGTGCTGGCGCTCGGACAGATGACCGTCTGGCCGGTGCGCGGTGATCTGCAGTTCTCGGTACGCGCGCTCGAGGCCGAAGGGGATGGGCTTTGGCGGAAGGCGCTCGAACGCACGCGTTTGAGCCTCGAAAAAGACGGGCTCCTCGAGGCGGGGCGCAAGCGTCCGCTGCCCGAGTTTCCGCGTCGCATTGCGGTGATCACGAGCCCGGACGGTGCGGCGATGCACGATATCGTCACGGTGGCGCGGGCCCGTAGCGCCGACGTCGAAATCGTGATCGTGGCGGCCAAGGTGCAAGGTGACGGGGCGCCGGAATCGCTGGTGGAGGCCATCGGGCGCGTGAGTCGTTGGCGGGACGCCGACGTGCTGATCATCGGGCGTGGCGGGGGCGCCCGCGAAGACCTCTGGGCCTTCAACGATGAACGCGTGGCCCGGGCACTCGCGGCGTGCCCGATTCCCACCATCTCGGCGGTCGGACACGAGGTGGACATCACCATTTGTGATCTGGTCGCCGATGTGCGTGCCGCCACGCCGTCGGCCGCGGCCGAGCTGGCCGTCCCGTCGCGTCGCGCAGTACTCGCCCGCGTGGACTCCTTGGGCAAGCGACTGGCCGTTGCCGCCCGCCGCCGCGAGGAGCGTGCGGTCGCGTCCTTGTCCCAGGTACAGAAGCGCTTGGGGTTGGCGGCGACCCGCATCGTGGAACGTCGTCGTGCCCGTGTGGAGTCGCTGGCCGGCCAGCTCAACGCCCTCTCGCCGTTAAGCACACTTGCGCGCGGGTTTGCGGTGGCGCGAACGCCCGAGGGCGCTACTTTGAGCGGACGGGATCAGTTCGTACCGGGCGCCTCGTTCGACTTGTGGCTCCGGGACGGCATCGTGTCGGCAGTCGCCGGTGCGGGGCGTCCGCTCCCCGAGTCGGTTCCGGGGTATCCGCCTGAGGAGGGCATATGAGCTTCGAACAGTCACTGACCCGTCTGGAAGAGATCGTCCGCGATCTCGAGCGCAGCGACGTGGATCTCGAGCAGGCGCTTCGTCTGTTCGAAGAAGGGATTACCCACCTCCGCACGGCCGGCGCGGCGCTCAAGACCGTCGATGCCCGCGTGCAGCAGCTCGTCGAAGCCGCCGATGGCTCGTTCTCCGTCGTCGAGCTGGGCGGTTGACCCGATGACCTCCATCGGAACCCGTACCGAAGCGGCCGCTCCATCCTTCGCCATGGAGCGCGCGGCCGTACAGCAGGCGCTCGACGCGTTTTGTGCCCGGTGGCTCGGCGAGATTGCCCCGCTCACGGCTGAGGCCATTCGCTACGCGCTGCTCGGGGAAGGGAAGCGCCTCCGGGCGATCCTTCTGCTGGAGGCGTACCGGGCCTGCGGCGGAATCGGGGATGCCCGCGACCTTGCGGCCTCGGTCGAAGTGGTCCACGCGTATTCACTGGTGCACGACGATCTGCCATGCATGGACGACGACGACGTGCGCCGTGGCCGCCCCACCGTGCACCGCGTGTACGGCGTGCCGGTGGCTACCGCCGCCGGACTGGCGATGGTCCCTATGGCCGCGCGGAGCGCGTGGCACGCCGCGAAGGCGATGGGCCTGTCCGATATGGTGGCCGGCGACATCGTGCGTGATTTAATGGACGCCTCCGGAGCCGGCGGAATGATCGGCGGACAGTTGCTCGATCTCGAAGCCGAGGGAGTGCCCCTCACCCTCGAGGCCCTCGAGCGGGTGCATCGCCTCAAAACCGGTGCGCTCATCATGGCATCCGTCACCCTGGGCGCCCGTGCGGCGCTCGCCCCCGAGTCGCGACGGCGCGCGTTGGCCCGCTACGGCGCGTCGATCGGGTTGGCGTTTCAAATCGCCGATGATGTTCTGGACATCACCGCTACGACCGATCAGCTGGGAAAGACCGCGGGACGTGACGTGGCGCTGTCCAAGAGCACCTATCCGGCCTTGTTGGGGGTGGATGGAGCGATCGAGCGTGCCGTGGCGTTGGTGGAGGAGGGGTGCAGTGCGCTGGCCGATGAGGGGCTGCTGACCCTGACGCTCGATCAGTTGGCTCGCTATATCGTCGAACGACGCTCGTAGATTACTTCTGTCTCGCCGTACCTGACCGTCGGACCGGACCACCGCGGACGTCTCCCGCCGCGGACGTCTCCCGTCGCGCACATCCTGACTCCGTCATGTCCATTCTTGAAGGCATCAATTCACCCGCCGATCTCCGCGGCCTGTCGCGCGACGAGCTTCGCACGCTGGCGCAGGACATGCGCCAGCGTCTCATCGATGTCTGCTCCAGGACCGGTGGCCATATCGGCGCCGGCCTCGGAG
>CANGXK010000281.1 GCA_947457715.1 Gemmatimonadota bacterium | reverse complement strand
TCGTCCACTTCTTGCCCTTGTCGTTCTTGATCTTGAGTTCCTTGCCGAGGCCGTAGGTGGTCCAGAATTCGGAGGTCATGGCGAGCGGGATTGCGGCATGCCGGATCACGATGACGGTGCTCAAGTCGCCGGGAGCGAGTTTCAGCACGTCGGTATACTGCTGCCCCCAGATCCCCGCGCGGAAAATGCCGACGCCGCCTTCAATCTCGGGCACGTCGAACATGGCCTTGTGTTTGCCGGTGACCCGCTTGGCCCACGAAATGTCCCACGTTTCTTGCTGCGCCTGCTCCCAGGCGGCGAGTTCCGCGGCGACCGCGCTCCCCGGCAACCCTGAGGATTCCTCGGCATGGAGTGCCGGGGCCGCGGCGGCGAGAGCAGCCGCACTGAGTCCGGCCGTTTTCAGGAAGGTGCGACGGTCGCTGCGCATCGAGTGATGGGTAAGGGGAAAGGTCGGGGGGTACTGCGTAAACGATTTGGGTACGTCGTGCTGTCTCTATGATGATGGCGTCGGGCGTGGCGAAAGTCACGACTGGTGCAGTGCCGCCCACCTTTCCGGACTCTCCATGCGCTTCCGCCACGTGGCTGTTGTATCCGTGCTCCTCGCGATGACCCCCGGAGCATCGATCGCTCAGCAGGCGCCGCTCAACGCCCCGCTGGCCGCCGTGGCCGCGCCCGATACGTCCCAGGCTGGCGCGGTGCGCGTGTATCTCGACTGCCAGAGCAGTCGCTGCGACTACGATTTCTTCCGCGACCAGATGCGGTGGGTGAATTTCGTGCGCGACCGCTTGGTCTCGGATGTCCTGTTGCTCGTGACCTCCCTGCGCACGGGCTCCGGCGGATCGGAGTATACCATCACGGCCATCGGGCAGGCGGCCAATCGGGGCCGGGCCGACACCGCCGTGGTGTTCGTGGCGCCGAACGATGCCGACGACGTGGTGCGCCGGCAGCTGGCGCGCACCTTCTCGCTGCTGCTCGCCCCCTATGCCGCGCGCACGCCGCTCGGCTCGCGCCTCACCCTGAGCTACGCGGCACCGACCACCGCCGCCGCCAGCCCCAAGTCGGTAAGGGACCCGTGGAATTTCTGGGTGTATCGCGTGTCGGTGAACGGATTCGGCAATGGTGAGAAGCGTCAATCGTTCATGAACGGATTCTCCACCATCAGCGCCAATCGCGTGACGCAGTCGCTGAAGGTGAACCTGAGCGCCAATCTCGGCTACGATCAGAGCCGCTTCGATCTGGGCGACGGCGAGACCTTCACGAACATCCAGCGCAACTACGGCGGCAGCGCGCTGCTGGTAAAGAGCATCAGCGAGCATCTGTCGGCGGGCATCACGGCCAGTTCGCAGTTTTCCGACTACAACAATTACGATCTCAATCTGCGCGTCACGCCGGCGGTCGAGTACAATCTGTTTCCGTATAAGGACTTCACGCGGCGGCAGCTCACGGCGTTCTACGCGATCGGGGTCGCCTCGATGCGCTATCAGGACGTCACCATCTACGACCGCACCACGGAGACGCGACCCGTGCACAACCTCACGGTGGCGTGGAACGCGCGGCAGCCGTGGGGATCGGTGAACATGTCGCTGTTCGGGTCGCAATATCTGCACGACGTGAGCTACAACAGCTATGGCATCAGCGGGTTCACCGACCTGCGCATCGCCAAGGGGCTCGCGATCAATGTGGGCGGCAACTACTCGCGCGTGAACGATCAGCTGTACCTGCGTCGCGGTGCGCTGTCGGACAACGAGATCATCGCCCGTCAGCAGGCGCTGGCCACCAACTACCGGTTCTTCGTGCAGCTCGGCATGAGCTACACGTTCGGCTCGATCTACAACACGGTGGTCAATCCGCGCTTCAACGGACGCGGCGGCCAGCAGTTCTGATAGAGTGGCGCCGGCGTCCGGGCTCGCGCGTCCGCGCCCTGCCTATATTCCGGGTATGCTGTCCGCCTTGCTGCTCGTTCAATCGCTCGAGCCCCCCGCCGACTTCACCGGAGCGTACACCGGTGGCGGTATTCCCAAGGGCTTCGTGATGGTCATCGCCTGCTTCGGCGTGTACATCCTGCCGTTACTGCTGGCCTGGAAGCGCGGCAGTTCCCGCCGCTGGAAGATCACCGCGATCAACCTGCTACTGGGGTGGACGGTGATCGGCTGGATCGTGTCGATGATCCTGACCTACGCCTACGAGCCGCCACCGGCCGGCGAAGTGGACGAAGCCCACGTCCCGGGCGGCGCACGCTAACGGTCGTACGTCTGCGCGAGATCGCGCAAGCGCGCTGTAACCGTTGCTGGCAGTTGGTCCCACGTGAAGCGGAAGCTCCAGTTACCCGCCTGACGACCGGGAAGGTTCATTCGCGTGTCGCTGCCAAGCCCCAGGACATCCTGCAACGGCACGAGGGCGGTATTCGCCACGGAGGCGAATGCGGCGCGGATCATCGCCCAGTGGATCTCGCGGCCGTCGGTCTCCAGATACCGGCGTGCAAAGGCTTTCTCCCTGGCGACGTCCCCGGCCGCGCGCGTGGAATCGCCGGTGCCGGTGGAGTGCCACCACCCCGCCGTCGTGTCGTTGTCGTGCGTGCCGGTGTAGACCACGAGTGCCCGGTCATAGCGATGGGGAATGAACGACGAGGCCGGATCGCTGAACGCGAACTGCAGAATCGCCATGCCGGGGTATCCGAACTGCGCGCGAAGCGCCTCCACCTCCGGCGTGATAAGTCCGAGATTCTCGGCCACGATCGGCATCGGTCCCAGCGCCGCGGTGAGGGCCGTGAAGAGGGCCGCGCCGGGTCCCTGCACCCAGCGGCCGTTCACGGCGGTCGTGTCGTTCGCGGGGACTTCCCAGAAGGCCTCGAATCCGCGGAAGTGGTCGAGACGCACCACATCGAACATCGCCAGCGAGGCGCGCATGCGGTCGATCCACCAGCGATAGCCGTCGCGCGCCATGGCGTCCCAGTCGTACAGCGGATTTCCCCAGAGCTGGCCCGTCTCGCTGAAATAGTCGGGCGGCACGCCGGCCTGCACGACGAGGGTGCCATCGGCGTGCAGCTTGAACAGCGCGCGGTTGGCCCACACCTCGGCGGAATCGTGGGCCACGAAAATCGGCACGTCGCCCATGAGCTGAATGTTCAGCGCGGCGCAGGCATTGCGCAGGGCCTGAAACTGTCCGGCGAATACGTACTGCTCTTTGTAGCAGCGCTCGATCGCCGGGCGCAGCGTCTCGCGCCATGTGCGCAGTGCCTCGGGATCGCGGTGTGCGGCCCCGCGTTCCCACGAGGTCCACGAGGCGCCGCCGTGCGCTTCCTTGAGCGCCATGAACAGCGCGAAGTCGGGCAGCCACGCCTCCTGCTCTCGCACGAAGCGTCGTACGGCGTCGTCATACGGCAGCGTGCCGAGCCAGGCATCGAGGAGCGCACGTTTGGCCGGGATCACGGTGGCGAAGTCGCACACATGCGCCGACGCGGGATTTGCCTCGGGCTCGAAGCGCGCCCGCACCTGATCGGGCACGTGGATCAGCAACGGATTGCCGGCAAACGCCGAGAAGCACTGATAGGGACTGTCGCCGTATCCGGTGGGGCCGAGCGGGAGCAGCTGCCAGATCTTCATGCCGGCGTCGGCGAGCCACCGGACAAAGCGAAACGCATCGGGACCCATATCCCCGATGCCGCCCGGAGACGGCAGTGAGGTCGGATGCAGCAGGATACCGGCAGCGCGGGGGAACAGCATAGGTGGATAATAATCTTGACATGACGGAGACGGAGGTGTTGGATGGCACACGACGAAGAACGCTACTGCCGCTCCCTCTACTACGGGTCGAAGGCGCGCTCGGTCCCTGAGTGTCTCCGGCTGCGTTTCGATGAAAAAACACGCACGCTATCGTGTTCGGCTTCGCCCCACTGGTGTGGATCGGCCTCAAGAACGTGGGCGGCTGGAGCGGCATGACGGCTAAGCTCGCCACCGCCGCCGAGCTCGAAGGGCTGGTGTACTCGCTCACGCCGAAGCCGGTGGATGATGTGAAGCACTGGTACCAGAAGCCGTCGGTCTTTGCGCTGGCCGTGCTGGCCGGTACGGCGTTACTCAACGTGCTTTTCTTCTAAGCGCCCTTTCCTATTCCGATACCGGCCCGCCAACGCATGCATGGATCCGCAGAGATGGACCTTC
>CANGXK010000280.1 GCA_947457715.1 Gemmatimonadota bacterium | reverse complement strand
CACCAGTTGCACGCCGGCCGCGCGCGCTTCGTCCAGCAGATACATGCCCAGCTGCTGTCCGCTGAACCATCCACATCGCCGCGCGTGCAGCACCGCCACGATGTCATGGTGCATCCACGGAAAGTGCTCGCGGATCGCGTCGCGATCGAGAAACAGATCGGCACCATCGGGCACGCCACGAAAGCCGCGGTGCGGACTGCGCTGGTACGTGGCCGCCTCACTCACCGCACGATAGGTGCGCACCACGCCGGCGCCCTGCTCCGTCGCGCGCTGCGCATCAGACACGAACCGTTCGGCGGTGTCGGCATCGCGCGTGGCGTACAGATAGCCGCGTCGGTTGAGTCCGAAGCGATCGTCGCTGGCGTCGGACCACTGCTCCAGCAAGTCGATGCTGCGATTGATCAGCTGCACCATGGCATCGTCGGGCCCCGGCCACCAATTGCGATACGCCTCGGTGCTCTTATCGCTGGTGAGCGTGAGCGGTGCGCGATCGTCCACCAACAGCACGTGGCGCACGCCATGCGTTACCGCGAGCGCGTGCGCCGTCGCGATGCCGGCGATACCGGCACCGCAGATCACGACATCCGCACGCGTCACGCGATCACATCCCGCTTCGCGCGACCACGTGCCGCCCAGAGGGCGCGCTCCACCATGACCGGCGTGAAGGCGCGCGCAAATACCGCCGACAGCTGCGCCGAGCGCTCGCGCAGGGCCGTCGCATACTTGGCGTAGTAGCCGTTCGTCCACGCCACGGGCCCGAGCATCGGCACCTGTGCCGCCACGTCCTCATCGAAGAACGGGTAGACCGTTGGCGCCATGACGGCCAACAACGCCGATGCCGTGGCGGCACCCACGCCCTTGAGCGCCACGAGCGCGGTGACCGGCTTCGTGGGGTGCGGGATCTGTTCTGCAGCCGATCGGCTCGCGTGCATCACCTCGTCCGGCGTGTTGTTGCGGACCAGCACGAGATTGGGGGCGCGCCACACGCCGCGCGCCATCTTCCACTCGGTGATGCGCACCATTTCCTCATGCAACACATAGCCCGGCGTGCGCGACGCGATCAGCGTCGGCAACACGGTGCGGTACCACGTATCGTGCTCCACGAGCCGGCCCGATGGCACGGCGGCGATGGCGGCATCGTACCCCGCCAGCGCGCTGGTCCACAGTTCGTCGCGGTCCGACGCCCACAAGGAGTCAGCAAACTCGCTCACGAGCGGCGGCGTCCGGCAAGCGACATGAGCATCGCGCCGGCGGTCACACCGAGCGCCGCGAGCGCCGGCGCGATCAGCTGAATCCACACCGGTGTCTGCGCCTGCATCATCGCGTCCATGTTGGTGAGTGACTCCGTGCGAGGCACGGCGTCCGGCACCGTGCCCAACACGGTCGGCAGCGCCATCACGATGCCGAGCACCAGCGTCATGGCCGCCAGAATGAGCGGGACCTTCCGATCACGCGACAGCTTCGACACCACGACGCCCGCCACCAGCCCCGAGTCGAACTGGAAGAAGCAGAACACGGCAATCCACAACGGCGTGACGGCGTAGCTGCCGGGAAGAAACGTCCGCTCGCTGCCGAGGCCGAAGTACATCGCGGTCAGGGTGGCGAAGAGGACCACGAACATCAGGATGTAGCCCGCGAGGGCGATACCGAACGCTTTCATTGCGTCTCCACGGCCGTCTTGAGCGAGGCCAGTCCGTCCTCGAAGTCTTTGCCGATCATGGTGTGCGTATTCATGAAGAGCCCGATGACCTTGGACAGATAGGAATTCGCGCCCCGCATGGCCCATGTGACACGCGTGCCGCCGTCGGTAGGCTCGAGGTTGAACTCGACCACGTTATGCTCTTCGATCGGCTTCAGGATATCGCGCTGCATCGTGATCTTCGACGGCGGCATCAGCTCGCGCACGGTCATCGTCCCTTCGCCCGCCTTGGCGTTGCCGCTCCAGTAGTAGCTGGCACCGGCGGCGCCGGGCGTGCCGTTGAACACTTTTTTCATCTGCGGATCGAGCTTCTCGTACGGTGACCACGCGCTCCACTGATGCAAATCGGCGATCTTCGGATAGATCACCTCAGCGGGCGCCGAGACCACCAGCGAGCGTTCGATGGCGAACGCATCCGGCTGCCGCGACGCCATGAGCAGGAGCGCGCCCAGCAAGAGCAGGAGAATGATGCCGACGGTCTTGAGCA
Organism: Gemmatimonadota bacterium; assembly: GCA_947457715.1. The sequence continues at coordinate 1,982 of CANGXK010000280.1, read as the reverse complement.
TGCGCGTCTCGGCCGAGTGAGAGGTGAAGGAAGAGCGAGCGGCTGCCCCGCCGCCGATATACTGCGGAGTGGGCCGCGCAGGCGCCACCCGCGAGCGCCGGTCGACGTTCAGTCGCGCGGCAGTGTGAGCGGCTCGACGGAACGCGTGCGCCAGACGCCGTCGGTGGTGCGCTGCAGCGTGACACGCCACGCCGAGTGGCAGTGCTCGCCGCAGGTACGGGCCACCACGACACGCGCGCGGGCAATGCCATCGGCCAACACCGGGAGCGACTCGGGACGGGTGAGCGCGACGATCCCGCTGCTGGCGGGGAATCGGGTGAACCAGGTTTCCCATCCATCGGGCGACGTGCGGAAGTGCTGCTCCAGCGTTGCCAGCGACTCGAGGTGTACCGGCATCGGCAGGGCGAGCGCCGCCGTGTCCGGCTGCTGCGCATCGAGCGAGAGCCCGATGTCGCCCAGCAGGGCCAGCGTCGGTGACGTGTGCGCCGCGTCGCTCCAGAACACGAGTTGCCGGGCATGTTCACGGTCCACGAACAACGTGAGCAGGGCCGCACGCTGCACCGATACCTGATCGCGCGCGCCGAGCGTTTCGGGGCGCAGCCGAAGCAGCAACAGCGCCCCGAGCGCGAGGACGACGATCGCCAGCGCGCCGGAGAACACGCCCAGCGTGAACGCGGGTGCGGCACCGAGGGCCGGGACTTCGTCGGCGCTCGGTCTCGCGTGGCCGCCGTCGGGGCTCACGGACTACGCGTCTTCGTTCGCGGCCGCAGCGACGTCGTCCACCAGCTCCTGCAGCTTGCCGATGGTGTTCCAATTGCGCGCCGTCACGCGGTCACCGAGCACTTCGGCTACGGCGTCGACGAGGTCGCTCTCCGAGGCGCCGTCCGGCGCATGCTGGTAGGCCGCCCGCGATCCCACGTGGAGCCGCTCGTGTCTCCAGTCCTGCTCGAGGAGGGGGAGGAGCGCGTTGCGATCGTAGCTGTCGCGCCAGATCGACACGAACAGGCAGCTCGGGTCCACGTCGTCATCGTCGATGGTGTTCTCGTCGACGATGCGGTCGAGTTCCGCGGCCGTGACCACCACAACGCGCGTGGACACCTTCATGCGCTGCAGGATGCCCTGTTCGAGGGCCGACGCCGCGTCGTCGGTGGGCTTGCCGTGGGCGGCGTACACCAGATTGCCGCTTTTCAACAGCGTGCGCGGGTTGCCGAAGCCGAGGCTGCGCGCGAGGTCGCGGAGCTCCAGCATCGGCACCTTCTTCGTGCCACCCACATTGACGCCGCGCAGCAGCGCGATGTGGACGTCGTCTCGATCCCGGGAAATTCGTGCCATGGCGGAGTATAGCCACGGAGCCGCGGAGCCACGGAGGGCGGGCGTCGGCGCCGTTCATGGAGCCGAAAACCGGCGGGCTCGCGCGTGGCGGCGGCGGCGGTCCCCGCGGGGGCGTTCGTGGATGGAGGCAAGTGCCGGTGCCACATGGAGCTAGGTAGCCGGTCCGGGAAAATATAGTTGCTCGGGTATTTGCGTTTCCGGGGTGAACCTTGTACCTTCTCTTCAGCGATGCGTGTGCTTCTGCACATGGACAAGTTCCGATAGAAACGGGCCTGCCAAATCGAGCGGGTCCTTTTTTGTTTGCAGCGCAGTCACCGAGTGGTGGCGACCGTCGTGAGGTAGATCACGAGTACCAGGTGGTTGGTTCCGTTCTGCATCGGCTCGTCTGTCCGCGTGCTCCGACTGACACCAGCACCATATCAGAAACAGGAGTATCGCGATGCGTACGACCGGCACCGTCAAGTGGTTCAACGACGCCAAGGGCTTCGGCTTCATCACCCCCGCGAACGGACAGAAGGATTGCTTCGTTCACCATTCCGCCATCCAGGGCGGCGGCTTCAAGTCGCTGACCGAAGGCGAGACCGTTGAGTTCGACATCGTGCAGGGCCAGAAGGGTCCGGCCGCTGAGAACGTCACGCGGATGGGTCGCT
>CANGXK010000279.1 GCA_947457715.1 Gemmatimonadota bacterium | reverse complement strand
GTTCGACGAAATCGAGAAGGCACACCCGGATGTGTTCAACATCCTGCTGCAACTGCTCGACGACGGCCGGCTCACCGATTCACAGGGACGCACCGTCGACTTCCGCAACGCGGTTATCATCATGACGTCGAACGTCGGCAGTCAGATGATCCTCGAGCGGGGGCAGGCGGGTGATACCGCGTGGGCGACCGTGGAGCAGGATGTGCTGATGGCGTTGCGCGGCGTGTTCAAGCCGGAGTTCCTCAATCGCATCGACGACATCGTGGTCTTCCATCCGCTGGGTCGCGGCGAGATCGATCACATCGTCGACCTGCAACTCGCCCATTTGCGCAAGTTGCTCGCCGACCGGAAGCTCACCATCCGTCTCACCGACGCGGCGCGCACGGTGCTCGCCGACGAGGGATACGACCCGGTGTTCGGCGCGCGGCCGCTCAAGCGCGCGGTGCAGCGGATGCTGCAGAATCCGTTGGCCCTCGCGGTCCTCGACGGCACGTTCAGAGACGGCGACGTTATCGTGGCCGATGTGCAGGATGGCACCGATGCCCTGTCGTTCCGTCACGGTGAGGCCCTCGATGCCACGGCGCCGGCGGCAGTCCCCAGCCCGCTGGTCGTCGAAACGCCGTTGGCCGGCACCGCCGGATGAACGCGGGCGCTGAACCCACCCCCGGTCCACCGTTGGCGCCGGGGGTGGACACGGCGATGACGCTCGCGCTCAAAGAGGCTCAGGAGGCCGCGCTGGCCGGCGAGGTCCCGGTCGGCGCGGTCGTGTTGTGCGGCACCGATGTCGTGGCCCGCGCGCAGAATCGCATGAGGCGTGACGGCGACGCCACGTCGCACGCGGAGCTCCTCGCGTTGCGAGAGGCCGCGCGGGTGCTCGGAGAATCGCGGCTCCTGCAATGCACCCTCGTGGTCACGCTTGAACCCTGCGCGATGTGCGCCGGCGCGATCGTCCTCGCCCGGGTGGGCAGCCTCGTGTTCGGCGCGTGGGACGACAAGGCCGGCATGTGCGGATCCGTTGGCGATGTCGTGCGACACCCTCACCTCAATCATCGGCCGCAGGTGCGCGGGGGCGCCCGCGAGGCCGAATGTGTCACCCTGCTTCGGGAGTTCTTCACGGCCCGTCGCTGAACGCCGCCGGTTGCCGTGATCGCCAATCGCCGGCATGATTCGTTGGTCGGGGAATGCCTCCTCCCCTGAACGCCCACCCCCGTGCTCCCGGCATGAGTTCACCAACACTTACTCGTCCCGCTGCCCCCCCCCGGTCCCAGGGCACCTTTCCGGTGGTCGGCGTCGGCGCGTCTTCCGGGGGGCTTGAGGCGCTCGAGCAATTCTTGCGTCCGGTGCCGTCCGACAGCCGCCTCGCCTTTGTCATCGTTCAGCATCGGTCGCCCGATCACGATGGGGCCTTGAGCGCGCTGCTGCAGCGGGCCTCCGCGCTGCCCGTTGTCACGGCCAGCGACGGGTGTGTGGTCGAGCCCGGGCACGTGTACGTCACCCCACACGGGCAGGACTTGACGATCCGGGGGGGGGTGTTGCACACGTCGCCGCCCATGATCGTCCGCGGCATGCGACTGCCCGTCGATGAGTTCCTGCGCACGCTCGCGGTAGACCGACAGCACAACGCCGTGGGCGTCATCCTGTCCGGCATGGGGTCGGACGGCACGCTCGGGCTGCGCGCCATCCGCGAGGGGGCAGGCGCCACCTTGGCGCAGTCGCCCGAGAGCGCCAAGTCCGACGGCATGCCGCGCAGCGCGATCGATGCCGGCGTCGTCGATATCATCGAAGAGCCTGCGGCGTTGTTCGCCGCGATCATGGACTTCCTCCAGTCTCGCCACGAACTCGCGGTCGATGATCGCGCGGAAGTCGAGTCCCCGCCGGCGTCCGGTCTCGATGCGATCCTCCAGCTGCTGCGCCGTCGCTCCGGCCACGACTTCGGACAATACAAGCCCACGACACTCACGCGCCGGATCTCGCGACGCATGGGGCTTCATCATCTCTCGCGCGTCGAAGACTACGTCGCGATGCTCGGTGCGAACCCCGATGAAATCGACCGGCTGTTCTCGGAGTGCCTGATCGGTGTCACCAGCTTCTTTCGTGATCGCCTCATGTGGGAGCAGCTCCGGACGGAGGTGCTCCCGGCACTGCTGCGCTCCCGACCGGCCGGCTCCACCATCCGCGCCTGGGTGGCGGGGTGCTCCACGGGCGAGGAAGCATATTCGCTCGCCATCCTCCTCACCGAGGCCATCGAAGCACTCTCGCCGCCGCATCCGCTCACCATTCAGGTCTTTGCCACGGATCTTGACGCTCGCGCCATTCAGCGCGCACGGAAAGGCACGTATCCGATGAACATCGCCGCCGATGTCTCGGAGGAGCGGCTGTGCCGCTTCTTCGTGCAGGAGAATCACGCGTACCGCGTTGCCAAGTCGATTCGCGATGTCGTGGTCTTCGCGAAGCAGAACCTGCTCGCGGATCCGCCGTTCACCAAGCTCGATGTGCTGTGCTGTCGGAACCTGCTGATCTATCTGAACCCGCCGGCGCAGCGCATGCTGCAGTCGCTGTTTCACTACAGTCTGAGCTCCGACGGCGTGCTGGTGCTGGGCAGTGCCGAGTCCATTGGGGGCGCCTCCGATCTTTTCGCGCCGTATCCCGGCGCTACCCGGCTGTATCGGCGCCTCGTCACCGAGCTCCCCATCGATCTCATCAACATCCCGTTGACCACCCCACCCACGGAGGCGCTCTCACGGTCGGCTCCGCTCCCGACCTCGCCGCCGCCCTCGGCTGCGCTGCCGTCGCTTGCCGATCGGTTACTCCTGTCCCGCTATGCCCCGACGGCGGTGCTGGTCGGTCCCGAAGGGGACATCCAGTACGTGAGCGGCCGCACGGGCCGGTTTCTCGAGCCCGCCGCCGGACGTGCCAATTGGAACGTGCTGGCCATGGCCCGCGATGGGTTGCGCACTGTCCTCACGGAAGGACTGCGGCGCGCCGTCCGCAAGCACATCACCGTGAGGTTGCCGGAGATCAAGGTCACCTCCGAGGCAGGCGTCCACACCGTCGACGTGACCATTGAACCGCTCTCCGCGGCCGTCGGTATGGAGGGTATGGTGCTCGTGCTCTTCAGTGAAACGGGCACGCCGGAAAAGGTGCCGCCAGCCGCGAAGCGCCCAAGGACTACCTCGGATGATGTCCGGATCATCGACCTCGCCGACGAACTCAAACACACGCTCGATGAGTTACGCGCGGCCCGTGAGGAGATGCAGCTCTCGCAGGAGGAGTTGAAGTCGTCGAACGAGGAATTGCAGTCCACCAACGAAGAACTGCAGTCCACGAATGAAGAACTAACCACGTCGAAGGAAGAAGTGCAGTCGATGAACGAAGAGCTGTTGCGGGTGAATCAGGAACTGCTGACCAAAGTGGATCAGCTCACACTGGCCAGCAGTGACATGTCGAACCTGCTGAACAGCACGAACAGTGCAACGATCTTTCTCGACCGGTCGCTGAATATCCGGCGCTTCACGGCCCCGATGAGTTCCATCATCCGGCTCCGCGGCACCGATATCGGCCGACCGGTTACCGATATTTCCGCCACGCTCGATTTTGCCGAGATCGCGAAGGACGCGGAGGAAGTCCTCCGCACGCTCGTCACCCATGAACGCAACGTGTCTTCCACCGATGAGCGCCAGTTTACCGTGCGCATCATGCCCTACCGTACGCACGACGATCACATCGAGGGCGTCGTGATCACCTTCGACGATGTCAGCGGCGTGAGGCGGACAGAACCGCCGTCGGCGCCTTCGTCGGCCCTACCGTCGGCTTCACCGGTGGCCGGCGCGTGAGCGACCGCGAGCGCACGGAGGCCTCGCTGCGCGCGCGCGGGGAGGCCGTGCTGGGTGCGCGCGCGCTTCCGGCGGCCACCAATCCGTCGGCCGATCTGGTGCAGGTGGTGCACGAGCTCCAGCTCCATCAGGTCGAGCTCGAGCTGCAACGCGATGAGCTGATGGAGTCGAACCGGTCACTGGCACGGGAGCGCGAGCGATTCCGCGATCTCTACGATCATGCGCCGGTCGGCTATCTCTCGGTGACCGCCGATGGGTCGATCCTCGACGCCAACTATGCGGCCGCAGTGATGCTCGGCCGTGAACGCGACGCCGTGATCGGACGCCGCCTCGGCG
>CANGXK010000278.1 GCA_947457715.1 Gemmatimonadota bacterium | reverse complement strand
TGGATCCTCGATCGTCTCGATCAGGCCATTCTCGATTGCGACGCCGCACTCGGTCCGCCGCGCCCGGCCAACGGGCATACGTGGACGGACGCGGAACGCGGCCGTGGCCTGCGCTTGTCGGAGTACGCCGAGGCGGCGCGCCGGTTCGTGTGGAACGAGCTGGCCGACTGGTATCTCGAAGCGCTCAAACCGCGCCTGTACGCCACCGAGGGCGACGATCGCGAGGTCGCGCGGACGGTGCTCGCGCACGCCTTCGACGGCGCCCTGCGGTTGCTGCAGCCGGTGGTGCCGTTCATTACCGAGGCGCTCTGGCAGCAGTTGCCGAACACGCCCGCCGGTGCCTTTCTGGCGCAGGCCGCGTGGCCGGTGGCGCGCCGTGGCGACGGGGCGGCCTCGGCCGGCGCGCAGGCCTTCGAATACGCCCGCGATGCCGTGCAGGCGATCCGCAGCGTGCGTTCGGAGTACAACGTGAATCCGGGCGCGTGGGTGGAATCGATGCTGGTGGCCCCCGCGGGCATTGCGGAGCTGCTGGATGCGCAGCGCGATACGATCGGTTCGTTGGCACGTGCACGCGTGGCGATGGCGTCGGAGAACCCTGGGGGCGCGTCGGCGCAGCTGTTGCTGCGTGACGGCGTGGAACTGGTCGTGCCGCTGGCCGGCATGGTCGATCTCGAGAAGGAGAAGCAGCGCTTGCAGGTGGAGCTCACGCAACTCGAAACGCAGCTGAACGCGCTCGACGGCCGCCTGGCCAACGACAAGTTCGTGGCGAAGGCACCGCCGGCCCTGGTGGAGGCGGAACGCGCCAAGGCCGAGGAATGGCGGACGCGGTGTGCGCTGATGCGCACGAAGCTCGGCACCTTCGGCGCGTGACGCCCGCGATGAAGGCCGTCATGAAGCAGGCGGCCGCCGGGGCGTTGCTCCTGCTGGCTGGCTGTGCCAATCAGTCGGCACCGCCGGGCGGGCCGCCGGACTTGGCGCCGCCACTGGTGCTCAAAGTGACACCACAGAACAACACGATCGGCGGGACGCCAAAGGCAGTCGTGCTGCAGTTCGACGAGGTCGTGAGCGAGACGCCGAAGGGCGCGAAGGATATCGCCGACCTCGTCTTCATCAGTCCCAAGAGCGGCATCACGAAGGTCAACTGGAGCCGTTCGAAGATCGAAATCCGCCCGTCGCGGGGATGGAAGCCGAACACGGTGTACTCCGTGGTGATCAAGCGCGGGCTGCAGGACCTCCGCTCGAACGGCATCGACAGCACGATCCAACTGGTGTTCAGCACCGGTGGCCCAATCCCGGCAACCCGTATCTCCGGCGTGGCGTTTGACTGGCCCGCCGGGAAGGGGCTTGCCGGTGCGCTGATCGAAGCGATCGCGCCCGACAGCACCACGTATCAGGTCGTCGCGGACTCCGCCGGCCGGTACGTGCTGCGGTATCTGCCGCCCGGGAAGTACGTGCTGCGGGCCTACGGCGATCGGAACACCAACCGTGGTCTTGATCCGCTCGAGGTCTGGGACTCGGTGAGCGTGACGCTGACGCAGTCGGCCGAGGCAGAGTTCTATGGATTTGCCCACGACACCGTCGGCGTGCGCGTCACTGAGGTCACTCCGCAGGACAGCGGGGGGCTCAAGGACAGCGGGGTGCTCAAGGTCGTGTTCGACAAGCCGTATGCACCGGGACGACTTTTTTTCCCGAAGGACGTGGTCATCAAGCGCGCCGACTCGTCAATCGTACGTGTACGGTCCGTGCAAACCATTCCTGAGCGCAGTCGCGCCGATTCCCTGCGCTCAATGGTGCGCGCCGATTCGATTGCGCGTGCCCTTGCGCGGCGTGACTCCACGCCGGCGTTGCGGGCCAGATCGGATTCGCTGGCCCGCGTGAAGCGGACGGACAGCTTGGAGGCGCTCGCGCGCGCCGAGCGTGAGGCGCGTGCCCGGGGCGCCGCGCGCGCCGGCCGGCCCGGAGCCCCGATCGATACGGCGCCTCCGCCCAAGCTGCGACGTCCCACGCTCTACACCGAGATCTACGTCACCCTCGACACCGTCCTCGAGCCACAAAAACAGTATCGGCTGAGTGTCGCGAACGTGACCAGCTTGTCGGGAACCGTGCGCACGCCGGCCCGCACGTTCACAACTCCGCGCCCGCCCAAGGTGGACAGCACCAAACGCAGCAGCACAAGCAGAGACAGTGCGGCGGCGCCACGTCCAGCCACCGCGCGCGACACGCTGTCGCCAACCATGACGGCGCGCGTACGCTCGCTGTTCGGCGGCCGCTAGTGTCGTTGCCCCCGGAGCCGACGACCGTACCCGCCTTATTTATCGACCGCGACGGCACGCTGATCGCCGACGCGCACTACCTGGCCGATGCCAGCCGCGTACAACTGCTGCCGGGTGCCGCGACCGCCGTCGCGAGAGCGAATGCCGCGCAGGTTCCCGTGGTCGTGGTGACGAACCAATCCGGTATCGCCCGCGGACTGATCACCACGGCGCAGTACGAGGCCGTTCGCGATCAAACGAACGCCTTGCTGAGCGGCAACGGTGCGGCCGTGTTGGCGACATATCACTGTCCGCATTGGGGGCACCCGAAGGAGCCATGCGAATGCCGCAAGCCCGGCCTCGGCATGTATCGCGAGGCCGCCGCGGCGTACCAGCTCGATCTCATGCGCAGCGCGTATATCGGCGACCGCTGGCGCGACGTGCAGCCCGCTCTGGCGACCGGTGGCATCGGCATCCTGGTGCCCGGCGTCGAGACACCTGCTGCCGACGTTGAGGAGGCCCGCTCCGCGCTGTCCGCCCGCATTTTCATGTCGGAGAGCATTCTCGAAGCGGTGTCGATCGCCCTTGCCGTGATCGATGTGCGTGCGGCGGCGAGTGCCGCAACCGAGTAGGTAGCCCCGTGCCGATGCCCATGACACCGCCCACCACCACGGCGCAGCAGGCCCCCGCACGCATCTCGGTCCTCGCCTCAGGCGGGGGATCGAATCTGCAGGCGCTCATCGACCACTTCGCCGGCCCCGCCGCCCGCGCCGGCACCATCACGTTCGTGGCCTCGGAGCGCGACTCAGCCGGTGCCCTCGATCGCGCCCGCGCTGCCGGCATCGCCACCGGGGTGATCGACGCCCCCCTCGATAGCGATGCCATCCTCTCGCTGCTCGACACGGCCAAGACCGATGTGCTGGTGCTGGCCGGCTATCTCAAGCTGGTGCCGGACATGGTCGTACGCGCCTTCCGTGGGCGCGTCCTGAACGTGCACCCCGCGCTCCTGCCATCGTTCGGTGGCCCCGGCATGTACGGCATGCGCATTCATCAGGCGGTGCTCCATCACGGTGCCACGCTCACCGGCGTCACCGTGCACTTCGTTGATGAGCACTTCGATCGCGGGCCGATCATCGCGCAATGGCCCGTGCCGGTTCTGCCGGGCGACGACGCCGCTCGGCTCGCGGCCCGCGTGCTGCGCACCGAGCATCGCCTGTTTCCGCTGTGCGTCGCCGCCGTGGCATCGGGCGCGATCGTGCTCGGCGATGACCATCGCGTCCACGGCCATCTCGATATCCCCGTGTCGGTGCACGCGCCCGAATGGCGTTTTGCGCTGGCCGAAGACGCGGTCGGTCCATCGGCGGCCTTCAACACCGACGTGGCGCGACTCTTTCCGCGCTGAACACCATCCGCGGTTCATCTCTTTCTCCCGATCCCGTCACCATGCGCGCGCTGCTTTCCGTTTCCGACAAGTCCGGTCTTGTGCCCTTCGCCACCGGTCTCGCCCAGCAGGGCTATGAGCTGGTCTCCACCGGCGGAACGGCCAAGGTCCTGCGGGAGGCCGGTCTCGCCGTCAAAGACGTCAGTGAGATCACCGGCTTCCCGGAGATGCTCGACGGACGCGTGAAGACGCTGCACCCCGTGATTCACGGCGGCCTGCTGGCGCGACGCGACCTGCCCGAGCACATGGAGGCCATCAAGGCGCACGACATCGGCACGATCGATCTCGTGGTGGTGAACCTGTATCCGTTCCGAGAGACAGCCGCCAAGCCGAACGTGCATCCGGAGGACGTGATCGAGAACATCGACATCGGTGGCCCGTCGATGCTGCGCTCGGCCGCCAAGAACTTCGCGTCGGTGTGGGTGATCGTCGACCCGACCGACTACGCGCATGTGCTCGAGATCGTGCAGGCGGGCGGCGACGACCT
>CANGXK010000277.1 GCA_947457715.1 Gemmatimonadota bacterium | reverse complement strand
TCAGCGTTTCGCCGCGCACATTCACCACGCCGGGGCTGGCCGAGAGCCGGAACTGATCGCGCTCCGTGGCCGCGGCGGCCACCTTCACCGCTTGCAGCTGCGCCGTGGATGGCTGCAGGGCGACGGTGATCGTGGTGGTGTCGCCAGCGCGCACGGTGATCGAGATCGTGTCGGTGCGGTACCCGAGGCGCCCCACGATGATTTGCGCGCTGCCAGCCGGCAGGGCGCCGAGCAAGAAGCGGCCGTCGTCGCCGGTGGCCGTGCCGCGGCGCGTGCCGCGCAGCACGACCGAGGCGGATCCGATCGGCGTGGCCGTGGAGCCGTCCAGCACCCGCCCTTGTAGCACACCGAGCGAGTCGGCCCGGGGTACCGGCGGCTGCGTGGGGGCATTGGCAGTGCCAGCGGCAGCAGTCATCGCAATGAGAACAGCGAGCAGCACGTCACCCTTGGTGAAAAGCGAATAGCGTGTGGCGACGGACGCCCCATACACATACACGAAAGTCGCGAACCCGGAGAGAGTTCGCGACTTTCATGTGGTACCAAATCAGCATCACAATAGCAGGAGAGAGACTCGAACTCTCGACCTCACGATTATGAGTCGTGCGCTCTAACCGGCTGAGCTACCCTGCCCCACTTCCGAAACTTCTCACAATCCCCACTCGATCGCAAACCCAAAACTCGAGTGGCGGGACGCAAACGGCCGGCCCTTGCGGACCGGCCGAGTGCAGATGGCGGGGGCGGGATTTGAACCCGCGACCTTCGGGTTATGAGCCCGACGAGCTACCAGGCTGCTCCACCCCGCGTCAGAAGGAGTAACCTAGCGTCAGTGCACCGAGAGTCAACCCCAACACGCAAATTACGGCGCGCGCGACGTGTCCGTGCGCATCCAGTACAGCACCTCTTTCTCGCCGCGCACCATCCCCCACTCTTCACGCGCCATGCGCTCGAGTCGCACCGGATCGCTCGTCACCGCGTTCAACTCGGCGCGCAGCGCGTCGACGTCGGCCGCCAGCAGCTCCACGTTCTGCGCCAGCGCATCCTTGCGCTCGCGCTGTGTGAGCAGGTCGGAGGTGCCGTACTCACCGCCCTCGATCGCATACACGAGGACGGCGAGTGCACCAACGCCCCAGGCCACCCGCTTCAGCAGGGGCGTCATGGGTGATTACAGACCGAACAGCGCGCCACCCGGATACTCCGCGTAGCCTTCGAGCTGTTCTTCAATGCGCAGCAGCTGGTTGTACTTCGCCACGCGATCGCTGCGCGACGGTGCGCCGGTCTTGATCTGTCCCGCCTGCGTCGCCACCGCGAGATCCGCAATGAACGTGTCTTCGGTTTCGCCGCTGCGATGCGAGATGATCGCGTTGTAGCCGGCCGCGCGCGCGAGCTCGATCGCTTCGAACGTTTCGGTGAGCGTGCCGATCTGATTCACCTTCACCAGGATCGCGTTCGCCACTTCGGCTTCGATGCCCTTCGCGAGAATCTCGCTGTTCGTGCAGAACAGGTCGTCGCCCACCAGCTGGCACCGGTCGCCCACGAGCTCCGTGAGATACTTCCAGCCGTCCCAATCGTTCTCAGCCATGCCGTCTTCGATCGAGACGATCGGATAGTTCTCGAGCCAGCCGGCATACTTGTCGGCAAGCGCCTGCGGGCTGAGCGACTTGGCACCGCTCTTCTTGAAGTGGTACTGGCCACCCTGGAACATCTCGCTGGCCGCCACGTCGAGCGCGAGCGCGATGTCATGTCCGGGACGGAAGCCCGCGGCCTGAATCGCTTCGATGATCACGGTGAGCGCTTCTTCGTCGCTGGTGAGGTTCGGTGCGAAGCCGCCCTCGTCGCCAACACCCGTGGCCAGCTTGCGCGCCACGAGCACTTTCTTGAGCGCGTGGAACACCTGCGTGCCCATGCGCAGTCCGTCGCTGAACGACTCGGCGCCGACCGGCACGATCATGAACTCCTGGAAGTCGACGGTGTTGGTCGCATGCGCGCCACCGTTCAGGATGTTCATCATCGGCACCGGCAACGTGCGCGCCATCGGGCCACCGAGGTAGCGGTACAGCGGCAAGCCCACTTCGAGCGCGGCAGCACGCGCCACGGCCATCGACACCCCCAGCAGCGCGTTGGCGCCCAGACGGCCCTTGTTCTCGGTGCCGTCGAGATCCATCAGCGCGCGGTCGACCGCGATCTGATCGGTCGCGTCCATGTCCTCGAGCGCGTCGTTGATCTCGGTGTTCACGTTGTTCACGGCCGTGAGCACGCCCTTGCCGCCGTAGCGCTCCGGATCGCCGTCGCGCAGCTCCACCGCTTCGCGTTCGCCGGTGCTGGCGCCACTCGGCACGGCGGCGCGACCGGCGCTGCCCGTTTCGAGAATGACGTCGACTTCTACAGTGGGATTGCCGCGGCTGTCGAGAATCTCGCGCGCGCTGACGGAAACGATGGAGGCCATATAACTCAGTGTTGGGTTGTGAGTGTCGAGTCGTGAGTGCAGCGGGAACTAGGTCGAGAAGTCGGGCGCTGGGGCGCGGAGCGATGGGCTGCCGATGGCGCGCGCCGGCTCGATCGCCGGATCGACACCATAATGTGCACGCAAACAGTCGGCCATGCGCTGACGGACGCGCCCGGCGAGCTCGTCGCGGTCGGCGTAGGTGAGCCCGTCGGTGGGGATCGGTTCCAGCAGGTGCACGTGCACGGTGCCCGGCGACGCCCGGAACTCGGTGCGCGGGTTCACCTCGATGGTGCCGTACACGACCACCGGCACGATCGGCGCACCCGAACCGATGGCCAGCACGAACGGGCCCTTCTTGAAGGGGCGCAGGGCGTACGTGAAACCGCGCGTGCCTTCGGGATACACGAGCACGTGGTGCCCGGCGCGGATTTTGGAAGCGGCGTCATCGTAGGCGCTGAACGCCGCCTTCCGGTTCTCGCGGTCGATGTAGATCACCCCCACCGCGCGGGCGGCCGGTCCGAAAAACGGAATCTTCTCCAGCTCGCGCTTGGCCACGAACCCGTAGTGCGGGAGGGCGGCGATCATGGCGGGGATGTCGAACCAACTCACATGGTTGGCCATGAACACCCGCGGCGCGCCCTCGGGCAGTTCGTGCCCGCCATGCACCACCACCTTCACCCCGGCCGCCCCCAACAGCCACGAGGCCCACCAGCGGGGGGTCTTCGTATAAATGCTGTCGGGTCCCTGCGGACGCCCCAGCAACTCGGCCAGCAATGTGATGCTGCCGAACAAGACCGTTCCTACCAACAAAGCCAGTGCCGTGAATGCGGTGCGCATCACTGCAAGGTCACCCAGTGAGAACCCGAATTCAACGCGCGGGGGTGGTCGCCGCGAAATGATCGAATCCGCGAGACGCCGGTGCATCGGCCAAGGTCGCCGCATCGTGACCGGACCCGACCATACCCACCACCGTGAGCGGCAGCGGACTCAACACCCCCCAGCGGGCCGCGAGCGCTTCATATGCCGCCGCGGAAATGCAAGCCAGCAGCTCGTACTCTTCCCCGCTCTGCATGGCCACATCGGGGGCGATACCGGGGCCGGCCGGCACCCGCGCGACATCGAGCTCGAGGCGCACACCACTGGCCGCCGCCACATGACGGGCGTCGCCCGCGAGGCCGTCGCTGATATCGATCATCGCGGTCGCACCGGCCTCCGCCAAGGCCTCCCCCTCGACCCAGCGTGGCGCCGGGGCGGCGAATCGCCCCCGGGACCACGCCGTGGGGCTCTCGCCGGCGTTCCATGCCTGTATGGCCGCCCCAGGGCCGCCCAACAGGCCGGTCACCACAACCAAGTCACCCACGCGCGCACCACTGCGCGACACCACCCGCCGGGCCCGGCCGATCACCGTGGTCGTGATCGAGAACACGGCGCCGCGGCTCAGATTGCCGCCCACGATCCGGGCACCAGCCTCGCGAATCACAGCGCCCATGCCATCGGCCACATCGCTGAGTTGCTCCCGCCACGCATCGGGGATCACGAACGCAATCAGGACGTACTCGGCACGGGCCCCCATGGCCGCCAGATCGCTCAAGGCGGCCACCGCCGCGCGCACGCCGATCTCGCGCGCGGAAATCCAGTCGCGGCGAAAGTGTACGTTTTCCACGCAGGCATCGACGCTGACCACGCGCGGGCCCTCAGCCGGCGGTGCCAATACGGCGGCATCATCGCCGATATCGACGGCC
>CANGXK010000276.1 GCA_947457715.1 Gemmatimonadota bacterium | reverse complement strand
TGCTCTCCGCGTTCTATCGCCAGCTGCTGGCGATGACCGAGGTGCACGCCTCCGACGAGCTGGTGGTGCTGCGCTCGCCCATCGGGGAGCTGATCGTGCACCAGATTCCGGCGCACATCGCCGAGACCATCGTCGTCGAATCACCGCCGGTGCCGCGTGAGGAGGTCGCGATCAAGCCGTTCTTTCCCGTGGCGAGCTTCGCGGAGGCACAGGCGCGCGCGACCAGCATGGGCGGCGCCCTGTTCGGACCGCAGTATGAGGGGCCCGGATTTCGTATCACCAATGCGTATGATCCCGAGGGCAACATCATACAGTTGCGCGAGCCGATCGACGGCACTCGCCTCACGCCCTGACACCGCCCGCACGGAGCAGCCGAGCCATGGATGACGCGGATCCGTTCGACCTCGCGCGCTTCGTGCGCGCGCAGCAGCCCGACTACGATCGCGCGCTAGCCGAATTGCGCGCCGGCAGTAAGCGCACGCATTGGATGTGGTACATCTTTCCGCAACTCGCCGGCCTTGGCCGCAGCACGATGGCGCAGCGTTACGCGATCAGCGGTCTGCCGGAAGCGCAGGCGTATCTGCGGCACGACGTCCTCGGGCCGCGTCTCATCGAATGCGCGACGGTCGTGCGTGACACCGACGGCCGCACGGCCCACGAGATCTTCGACGCCCCCGATGACCTCAAGTTGCGCTCCAGTGCCACGCTGTTTGCGCAGGTCTCACCCGCTCCGGTGTTCGCGCAGCTGCTGCAGAAGTACTTCAACGGGCAGGCCGACGCCGAAACGCTTCGACTCTTGCCACGAGCGCCTACCAGCGCGGCCGTGGCGCCATGACCACGCCTCAGATATCCCTCGTCCCCCATGAAGGCTCTCACATGACACCCGACGAACGACTCCGTCCGCCTTCACCCGAGCGGTTGGCGGTACCGGTTCAACGATTCGACCTGACGGCCGCGGCCGTACAGCTGCGGGCCGAGGCGCCGGCGTCGGTGGCCGGCCATCGGCAGGTGGCGCTGGTGCGTCGCGGTCCGCTCACGGTGATCCTGTTCGCGTTCGACGCGGGTGGAGTGATCAAGGAACACAGCGCCGGCGGCGAGGTGACGATTCAGGTGCTCGCCGGACGCCTCGAGGTGACGGTGGACGGGGAGGCCTTGTCACTGGGCCGTGGCGAACTTGTGGTACTGGCGCCGCGCCAGCTGCACACCGTGCGCGCCACCGAATCCAGTGACATGCTGCTCACCATCTGCCGCACTCCCGCCGAACCGCCGTCGGCCTGATCCATCGCGGCCTCGATCGCTCTTGCGGTCGCGGCCGCTGTGCGACCTCGGTATGCTTCGGGATGGTGATCCAGTGACCTCTCCCGACGATACGCCCCGCGAACCCGGTACGAGCGCGGATACGTTCCGCGACGACCTCCGCGCCGCCACCTCGCTGCTCGAGCAGGTCATCGCGGATCGTTCGCGGCTGGTGCACGTCCCATTCGAGGAGCGTCAGCGGTTTCTCGACGCGGTGGGTCACGTGTTTCACCCCGATGCGCGCGCCCGCCGCTCGATGGTGAAGGCCACGACCAAGCAGCGGAAGCTCGATGCGGCCCGCCGCGACGACAGCGTGCTGCAGGAAACGGGCATTCGCGAACTGCGTCGCAAACCGGTGTTCACGACGCCGAACGTGTATCTGCTGGGCGATGGCGCGTCGGGCACGTCCACCGATGCGCAGCGCGAGGACGACGCGCCCGAAGCGATCGTGCCGCAGCATTGCTACATCTGCAAGCAGAAGTTCACCACGATCCATCACTTCTACGACCAGATGTGTCTGCCGTGCGGCGATTTCAACTTCGCCAAGCGCACCGAACTCGTGGACTTGAGCGGACGTACCGCACTGTTGTCGGGCGGCCGCGTGAAGATCGGCTACCAGGCGGGACTCAAGCTGCTGCGTTGCGGCGCGCGTCTGCTGGTGACCACGCGATTCCCGCGCGACTCGGCCATGCGCTATGCGGCCGAGCCGGACTTCGATGCGTGGAGTGATCGCCTGGAGATTTTCGGGCTCGACCTGCGACACACGCCGAGTGTGGAGGCGTTCTGTCGCGAGCTCACGCACACCGAATCGCGACTCGATTTCATCATCAACAACGCCTGCCAGACGGTGCGCCGCCCTCCCGCGTTCTACGCGCACATGATGGACGGCGAGTCGGCGGCCGCCAGCACCCTGTCGAAAGCGGCGCGCAAGATTCTCGGTGCGTACGAAGGGCTTCGTGGAGCGCAGCTGCTGCCCGATCCCGATGCGGGCAGCAGTGCTGCCGTGCTGCAGAGTGGCACCGCGCTGCATCGCGTGGGGCTTACGCACGCCGCTGAGCTGTCGCAAGTGCCGTTGGTGCCCGACGACATGCTCGTCGCGCATCAACTCTTTCCCGCCGGCAGGCTCGATCAGGATTTGCAGCAGATCGATCTGCGCGAGCGGAACTCGTGGCGGCTACTGATGGACGAAGTGCCGAGCGTGGAGCTGCTGGAGGTGCAGCTGGTGAATGCGATTGCCCCGTTCCTCATCAATGCGCGGCTCAAGCCGCTCATGCTGCGCACGGAGAATCGCGACAAGCACATCGTGAACGTGTCGGCGATGGAGGGGCAGTTCTATCGCAACAACAAGACGACGCGGCATCCGCACACCAACATGGCCAAGGCCGCGCTCAACATGATGACGCGCACCTCGGCGGCGGATTATCAGCAGGATGGCATCCACATGAACAGTGTGGATACCGGCTGGGTGACCGACGAAGACGTGGCAGAGATTGCGGCGCGGAAGGTGGAGAACCACCGATTCCATCCGCCGCTCGACATCGTAGATGGCGCGGCGCGCATCGTCGATCCCATCATTGCCGGTGTGGCCAGCGGCGTCCACGTGTGGGGCCAGTTCCTCAAGGACTACGCGCCGACCGACTGGTAGCCCCGGTCGGCGCGCGCATCGCTAGCCGGCCATGATCCCGCCGTCGGCCGGCAGCGCCACGCCGGTCAGGAAGCTCGACGCATCCGAGCAGAGAAAGAGCGCCACGGCCGCGATTTCCTCGGGCGTGCCCATGCGGCCGATCGGCTGCAGCTTCGCGTACGCAGCCTCCGTGGCCGGGTCGTTCTTCGTGATGCGGTGAATCATGTCGGTGACCACGGCGCCTGGGCAGATGGCATTGATCCGGATGTGCTGCGTGGCGTACTCCAGCGCTGCGGCCTTGGTGAGACCGACCACCGCGTGCTTCGAGGCCGTATACGGCGCGAGGGTCGCGAAGCCTTTCAGTCCGGCCACCGACGACATGTTCAGGATCACGCCGCCGCCGGCGGTCGCCATGTGCTTCACGGCCGCCTGCATGCCCAGGAACACGCCGCGGAGATTCACGTCGATCACGCGATCAAATTCGGCCATGTCGTAGTCGCCGATCGCGACGTTCGACCCTTCGATCCCGGCGTTGTTGACCATGATGTGCATGCCACCGTAGATGTCGAGCGCGCGGCGGACCAGCATGTGCATGTCATGGTCGATGGACACGTCGGCCCGCACGTACACCGCATGACCGCCCGCGGTGATGATCGTGTCCACCAGCGCCTCACCATGCGCCGTATCGAGATCGGAGACGACGACGCGCGCGCCTTCAGCGGCGAAGCCGGTGGCGATCGCGCGGCCGATGCCATTCGCCGCGCCGGTGATGACCGCAACTTTATCGTGCAAGACGGCCATGATACACTCCAGTAAGTGGTGACTCGGGTGCTGCCTGTGCCAACTCCTGCTCCAGTGCCGACACCCGCGTCAGCACCGGGACCACACTGTCCGGATTGAGCGAGATCGAGTCGATCCCCGCCTTCACCAGAAACTCGGCGAACTCCGGGTGGTCGCTCGGCGCCTGCCCGCAGATGCCGACCTTGCAGCCGACTTCGTGCGCATCGGCGATGAGCCGCTCGATAGAGCGCAACACCGCGGGATTGCGCTCGTCGAACAGTGCGGTGAGCAGCGCATTGTCGCGGTCGACACCCAACGTGAGCTGCGTGAGATCGTTGCTGCCGATGCTGAAGCCATCGAAGCGGACGCCGAACTCCTTCGCCAGAATGACATTGCTCGGTATCTCGGCCATCACGTAGACCTCGAGCCCATGCTCGCCGCGCACGAGGCCGTGCTTGGCCATTTCCGCCAGCACGAGGTCTGCTTCCTC
>CANGXK010000275.1 GCA_947457715.1 Gemmatimonadota bacterium | reverse complement strand
TCCACGCCACGGATGTACCAGAAGCGCGTGACGAGAATGCCGCGCTCCGTGCTCTTGATCATGTCGGCGACGCTCGTCGTGCCACCGAGCATGCGCAGCGCCGATCGGCCGCCGGAGCGCGTGGGCTGCACGCCCTGCTTCTGCGCCCAGAACCGGTCGTAGTTCAGGTTCTTCACCACGCCGTTCTCGATCCACGTCACTTTCTCGAGCGGCATGCCATCGCCGTCGTAGCCACCGCTGGTGCTCGGCGAATCAGCCGGGTCAGAGAGCAGCGTGACGCGCTCGTCGACCACCTTGAGGCCGATCTTGTTGCCGCCACCTTGCTTCGAGAAGAACGAGCGGCCTTCATCGGCCGAGCGCGCCTGCATCGCGTTGGCGATGAGTTGCACCAGATTGCCGACGGCGGTGGGCTCGAGGATCGTGGTGTAGCGTCCCGGCTCAATCGCGACCGGGCTCCGCGAGTCCTTGGCCTTCTGCACCGCGGTGGCCGCCACGCGCTGCGGGTCGAGATCCGAGAACGCGTTGCCGTCGGTGCAGGCCCAGCCGGAACCGGTGCCATCGGGCGAACGCACCGTCGTCGTCATCGTCACCGTCGAACTCGAGTCGTACGCGAACAGTCCCTTTGAGTTGGCCAGCGCCGTTGCCGACGCGCGGCACTCGATGAAGCCTGTGGCGATCAGCTCGTTCGCACGCGCCAGCTCCGTTACGATCTTCGATGCGGCCGCGCGCTCGGTCGGCGACGGCAACGTGATCGCACGCTCGCGCGGTGCCGGATACGACTGCGGCCCGAGCTCCGGCATGCGCTCCGGGTTGGGCGGCACCAGCTTCGCGATCTCGTACGCCTGCTTCGCCGCCGCGGCGAGCGAGGCCTCGTCGAGCCGGTTGGTGTTCACACTGGCCGCACGATTACCGGAATACGCCGTGATCGTAACCTGCGTGTCCTGGTTTTCACCCGATGTGGTAACCTGATTCAGCGCGAAGCGCGTATCCGCGCGTGCCGCGCTGTTGATCGAAACACGTGTCTCTTCCGCCGGCGAGTTCCGCAGCGCGCGCTGCACGATCTCCTCTGCCTCGGCGCGCGTCAGAATGCCAGCCGGCGCGTACGCCGGTGTGTACAGAGAACGGGGGCCGGATGTGCTCACGCCCTCCTCCCGGTGTTGATGATGTTGGTCTGCTGGAAGAGCGACGGGACGCAGCCGTGGCTCACGGAATTCGACTGACCGGGCTGTCCCTTGGCATCGCCGAAGGCGCCGCCAAGCTCATAGCTCTTCTGGCCGCCGATGGCTTTCAGCGACTTCCAGAAATCGGGCGTGCGGAACTGATAGGCCACATCCTTGAGCTGCCCGACGATCTTACCACCCTTCACTTCGTAGAAGATCTGACCCGCGAACTGCCCGTTATACCGCTGCTGATCGATCGAGAACGAGCCGTCGCCGACGATCGCGATGCCCTTGTCCATCGAGCCGATCATGCTCTCGAACGTGTTGTCGTTGTTGCCCGGCACCATGCTCACGTTCGGCATGCGCTGGAACTGCACATCGGCCCAGCTCTGCGCGTACGAACAGCCGTACGAGCGCACCGGCTTGCCCACACTCTGGTAGTAATCGGTCATCATCGTGGCCTGCTCGCGCGTGGTCTGATAATCCACGAACACGCCGTTCTTGATGATGTCGAACTTCACCGGCTTCACCGCTTCGTCGTCCCAGCCGATGGCGCCGAGCGATCCCTTCTGCTCACGATCGCCCACGACGTTCAGCAGGTCCGATCCGATACGCAGCTTGCCGAGTACCTGCGCCGGCGGTGCGATGAAGCTCGTGCCGGCATAGTTGGCTTCGAAACCGAGCGCGCGATCGAGCTCGGTGGGGTGCGCGATCACTTCGTGCACCGTGAGCCACAAATTCGACGGGTGCAGCAGCAGGTCGTAGCGACCCGGCTCCACCGGCTTCGCGCTCAACTTCTCGACGGCGAGCTCCGCCCACTTGGGCGCGCGTTCGGCGAGCTTCGAATTGATGACCCACTCGTAGCCCAGGCCCATCGGCGCAATTTCGCTGCTCTGCACCGTCTGAAAATCGGAGAAGTCGGCCGACACCGCCGTGATCGACATGCTCGGCGACGTGCGATAGATCGTCTGCACGAGGAAAGACCCGTCGCTCGTCATCAGCGACTTCTCTTCGCGCAGGAAGAACATGCTCGACGACACGTTGCGCACGCCCTTCACCCTGAGCGCCGATTCGTTGGCGGCCAGCAGTAGTGCGACCTTGTCGGTGATCGCCACGTTGAACGGGTCCGTTTCGATGGGGCTCTTCCACTCGCCCACCTGATTACCGGGCGTTGGGGCGAGCTGCACCGGACGCAACTGGCTGGCGCGATTGGCGCGGGCCTGTTCGAGTGCGGCGCGGGTGGCGTTGGCCACCGAGTCCTTGTCGAGGCGGCTGGTGGCGGCGAAGCCCCACGCGCCGTCAACCAGCGTGCGCACGCCGAGGCCGAACGTGTCGGTGTCGCTCACACCCTGCACGATGCGGTCGCGCGTGTTCACGTTCTGCTGGCGGCGGGCCGCCACGCGCACGTCGGCATACGACGCACCGCCCGACTTGGCGACGTCGAGGGCCGCCTGCATGAGAGCCTTGATGGCCGGATCGTCGGCCGACGGCAAGTCGGACGCAATGAGGCCGGGGGCGGCGATCAGCGCGCCGGAGGGGGACAGCGCGGAAGCTGATCGCGTAGCGACCAGACCACCGGCAGCCACGGCGGCGCTTGCCTTGAGAAAATCGCGGCGGGAGCGTGTCATGAGCAGATCATGAGTGGGGCGGGAGGAGACACGGACAGGCCACAGGGAAGCTCGGGGCGCGTCCGGTACGGACCAACGGTCGTTGCAACTTACGCGACCGACCGCGGTCCTGTTGAGGGCTGCAGGGTGAACGCCGCCGGCGTCATTTCGCTGTAGCTTTCCGGAGATCGGTCCGTGCCACTGCGGTGCGCTCCGTCCCTCACGTTTTCGCGTTGGAGCCTTTCCGACCATGTCCCTGCTCCGTCGTCCCGCTCTGGCCGTCGCACTCGCCGTCGCCGTCACGAGCCCGCTGTCGCTCTCCGCCCAGATCCTCCAGAAGGCGCCCGGCGCGCCCACCACCCTCACGCCGGCGCAGCATGATGCGCGCGCGATCTACCAGGAGATGGTCGAGATCAATACAGTCGACTCCGTGGGATCGGTCACGAAGGCCGCGCAGGCCGTCGCGGCCCGCTTCAAGGCCGCCGGCTTCCCCGCCGGTGACATTCACCTGGTGGGCCCAGCCAGCGCCCCGGCGAAGCAGAATCTGATCGTGCGCTACCGCGGCAAGGGACGCGGCAAGCCGATCCTGCTGCTCGCCCACCTCGACGTAGTCGCCGCGATCCGCAGCGATTGGCCGCGCGATCCGTTCACGATGACCGAGCAGGACGGCTACTTCCTCGGCCGTGGCGTGGCCGACGACAAGTCGATGGCGGCGATCCTCACGGCCAACCTGCTGCGCTACAAGAAGGACGGCTGGGTGCCCGAGCGCGATCTCATTCTGGCCCTCACCGCCGATGAAGAGGGCGGTGGAGACAACGGGGTCAGCTGGTTGATCGCCAACCATCGCGACCTAATCGACGCCGAGTATGCGATCAACGAGGGGGGCGGCGGCACCCTGCAGGACGACAAGCCGCT
Source organism: Gemmatimonadota bacterium (assembly GCA_947457715.1). Next base: position 529 of record CANGXK010000275.1, on the reverse strand, counting down.
CTTTCATTCCGTGCAGGCGGCGGAGAAAGTCTACAACGACTTCACGCTGACCGTGCTCAACACCGGCGGTCACTCGAGCGTGCCGCGCAAGGATAACGCGATCTACTCGCTGGCGAACGCGTTGGCCCGCATCGAGAAGTACACGTTCCCGGTGGAGCTCAACGACGTCACGCGTCCGTTCTTCGAGCAGACGGCGAAGGTGGAAATGCCATCGATCGCGACCGCGATGAAGGCCCTCGTGGCGAATCCGTCAGACACCGCCGCGGCGCGCATCATCTCCACCGATCCGCGCTACGCCTCGATGCTGCGCACCACGTGCGTGGCCACGCGCCTGTCCGCCGGTCACGCCAACAACGCGCTGCCACAGACGGCGACGGCGAATGTGAATTGCCGAATCGCGCCCACGAGCACGGGGTCGCAGGTGAAGGCCGCGCTGGAGCAGGTGATCGGTGACGCGACGGTGAAGGTCACCGGCTCACGTGAGGATCGCAAAGACGGCGCGCCGGGCCCGATCAACGCCACGTTGCTG
>CANGXK010000274.1 GCA_947457715.1 Gemmatimonadota bacterium | reverse complement strand
TGGCTCGTGCCACGGAGCAGATCGAACGCATTGGCTGCGCGCTGATCGGGCAGACGCGGGAGATCGCGCCCGCCGACCGCCGCCTGTATGCCCTCCGTGACGCCACCGCGACCGTGGAAAGCATTCCGCTGATCTCGGCGAGCATCATGTCCAAGAAGCTCGCCGAAGGCCTCACGGGGCTCGTGCTCGACGTGAAACGCGGCTCCGGGGCCTTTTTGCCGGAGCTCGATCGCGGACTCGCGCTGGCCCGCACGATGATCGCCCTCGGTGCCGACCATGGCTGTCCCGTCGTGGCGCTCATCACCGCCATGGACCGGCCGCTCGGTCAGGCCTGCGGCAATGCGCTCGAAGTCGCGGAGTCGATCATGGCCCTCCGCGGTGAGGGCCCGCCCGATCTCATGAGGGTCACCTACGCCCTCGGCGCCGAAATGCTCGTGCTGGCGGGCGTGGCTTCCGATCGCGACGATGCCCTCCGGCGGATGGAGGTCGCCATTTCAAGCGGTCGCGCCGCCGCCAAGTTTCAGGAGATCATCGCCGCCCAAGGCGGTGACCCCCGGGTCATCGACGACCCGTCGATTCTGCCACAGGCGGCCGAGTGCGAGCTGTTTCTGGCTCCCCGCGACGGTGTGATCGCGCAGGTGGAGCCGCGGGCCATCGGCCGTGGCATCACGGCGCTGGGCGGGCAGCGGACCAAGGTGGACGACGGCATCGACCCCAGTGTGGGGTTCGTGATCACCGCCCGACCGGGCGATATCGTGAGGGCGGGAGAGCCGCTGGCCACGGTGTTCGCGAAGGACAGGGCAGGGGTTGAAGCGGGTCTGGCCGCCCTGCGCACCTCGATCACGATCGCCGAAGACGCCGAGCCGCCGCTGCCGTTGATCTCCCATCGGGTCACCGAGGCGGGGGTGGAACTGTACGAGTAGTCCGCGTAGTTTGCAGTTCAGTCGCCAAACGGCTGCCTTTCGATCACCGACGCTCCGCGTCCCCGTCGCCATACCATGATCGCTCCGAAGACGAACAGTCTGCTCAGTCTCGTGGCTGCCGCCACCGTGCTCCCGCTTCTCGGGCTGTACGGGCTGCTGATGTACATCGTCACGCCGACCCCCACGGGCGGTATGGAGACGACGGTCACCACGGTCTGCTACATCGCGTTCACGTTCATCTTCTCGGCGCTGATCATCGTCGCGCTGAACTTCTCGAAGCAGCTCTCGCGGGAAGCCAAGGGTGTGTACCTCACGCCGTAACACAGGCGCAGGGCGATGGTGTGAAGGGCGCGGGATCTCCATGATCCCGCGCCTTTTCCGTAGCTGTACTCATAACGCCGGACTTCAACGCAAAACCCGACACTCACGTGAGTGCCGGGTTTTGAGTAGAAGTGTGGAGTGCTGGGTCCGGGGGACCGCACGTAGGGTTGTGGCGCCACGTCGGTGTTCAGGATCACAACACGTGAATGTCCGTGCACGCTCTCCACGGCCGAGACTCCCGCCATGCGCCATATCAGACTGATCGCTCTCATCACGGCATCGTTCGCGCTCACCGCGTGCGCCGGTGATACCACAACAAGTCCCGTCGCGATCGCCATGCCGACGGTTACACCGAAAACGGAGCTTGTGGCGCTCGCTTCGCCAAACACCGCGCAAGCGGCGATGGTCGGGGTGCCATTCGCGTACGACGCGACGAAAGCCGGCACGGCGTTCAGCGATCCGCGGAAGTCGGGCCTGACGTACACCGTGTCGTTCACGCCGGCGGTGAGTGGACTGTCGGCCGTGAACGGGCGGATCACGGGCACCGCCGCCTTCCCTGGCGTCTCCACCGTGACCATCACGGCGCGCGATACCAGTGGCAGCACCGCGTCGCAGAGTTTCACCATGGTAGTGTTCGCGGGAGATCTCACGGCGCCGACGCTACCGGCCACGACGTTCCGCTACTCCGACGCGAGCAACCCGCTGCCACGGCACTTCTCGCAGGCGGCGCCGAATGCCGGCAGCCCGATCCGCGCCGACAACACGCCGGCGTCGAATATCACCACGAACGCGGGCGCGACGCTTGGTCGCGTGTTGTTCTATGACCGTCGGCTGTCCGTGAACGACCGTGTGTCGTGTAGTTCGTGCCATCAACAGCAGTTTGCCTTCTCCGATACGGCCAAGTTGAGCCGTGGCGTCGCCGGCGGGTTCACCGGCCGCCACAGCATGGGCCTGACCAACGCGCGCTTCTACGCGAGTGCCCGGTTCTTCTGGGATGAACGCGCGGCCTCGTTGGAAGCACAGGTGCTCCAGCCCATTCAGGATGGCACCGAAATGGGCATGACGCTGCCGAACGTGCTCGCCAAGCTCTCGGCCACCACGTATTATCCGGCGCTGTTTACCGCGGCCTTCGGTACGAGCGAGATCACGAGTGATCGTGTGTCCCGCGCCCTCTCGCAGTTCGTGCGATCGCTGGTGTCGGTGAACGCGAAGTTCGACCGCGCCTTCGGGGTGAACGGCGTCCCGAACTTCGCTGCCACCTTCACGGCGCAGGAGCTGGCGGGACAGAATCTCTTTAACGGCCGCGCCGGATGTGCGCGCTGTCACGGCACGAACGCGCACATCAGCGACGGGGTGCACAACACCGGTCTCGACGCCACGATTACCGATGTCGGCGCGGGCAACGGACGATTCAAGGCGCCGTCGCTGCGCAACATCGCCGTGCGACCGCCGTACATGCACGATGGTCGCTTCCGGACGATCGAGCAGGTCATTGCGTTCTACGACTCCGGTGTGCAGAACAACCCTGGACTCGACCCTCGGCTGCGTGGACCGGGCGGACGGCCGCTCCGCCTCAATCTGTCGGCCGCCGAGCGGGCGTCATTGGTGGCATTCCTGGGGACGCTCACGGACAACACATTCCTCACGAACGAGAAATTTTCGAATCCCTTTGCGCGGTAGCGGCGAACGTGAGTTTTGGGTTTTGCGTCAAAGTTCGGGGTGCTGAGTTTGCACTCACAACTCCGGACTCAAACGCAAAACCCGACACTCACGTGAGTGCCGGGTTTGGGTTAGAAGTGTGGAGTCCTGGGTCCGGGCGCCTGCACGTAGGGTTGTGGCGCTACGTCGGTGTTCAGGATCACAACACGTGAATGTCCGTGCACGCTCTCCACGGCCGAGACTCCCTCCATGCGCCATATCAGACTGATCGCTCTCGTCACGGCATCGTTCGCGCTCACTGCCTGCGCCGGCGATGCCACGACAAGTCCCGTCACAATCGATACGCCGACGGTCACACCGAATACGGAAGCGGTGACGGTCGTGTCGCCGAACAGCACGCAGGCGGCGATGGTCGGCGTGCCGTTCGCGTACGACGCGACCAAGGCCGGTACGGCGTTCAGTGATCCACGACGGTCAGGGCTCACCTACACGGTGTCGTTCACACCAGTCGTGAGCGGACTCGCGGCGGCAAACGGTCGCATCGCCGGCACGGCCGCCGACCCCGGCGTGTATACCGCGACCATCACGGCACGGGACAACAGCGGCAGCAGCGCGTCGCACAGCTTCAACATCGTCGTATTCGCCGGCGATCTGACGGTGCCGACGTTGCCGGCCACCGCGCACCTGTACTCTGATGCCAGCAATCCGCTGCCGCGGCATTTCTCGCAGGCCGCGCCGAACGCCGGCAGCCCGGTCGGCGCCGACAACACGCCCGCGTCGAACCTCACCACGAACGCCGGCGCCACGTTGGGGCGCGTGCTCTTCTACGACCGCCGATTGTCGGCCAACGACCGCGTGTCGTGCGGCTCCTGTCATCAGCAGCAGTTCGCCTTCTCCGACACGGCCCGGTTGAGCCGTGGCTTCGCCGGCGGTTTCACCGGCCGTCACAGCATGGGGCTCGCCAACGCGCGCTTCTATGCGAGCGCAAGATTCTTCTGGGATGAACGCGCGGCGAGTCTGGAAGCACAGGTGCTGCAGCCCATTCAGGATGCCACCGAGATGGGCATGACGCTGCCAAACGTGCTCGCCAAGCTGTCGGCCACCACGTACTACCCGGCGCTGTTCACGGCCGCCTTCGGCTCGAGCGACATCACGAGTGATCGCGTCAGTCTTGCCCTCTCACAGTTTGTGCGATCGCTGGTGTCGACGAACTCGAAGTTCGACCGCGCCTTCGGGGTGAACGGTGTCCCGAACTTCGCGGCCACGTTCACGGCACAGGAGCTGGCCGGGCAGGATCTGTTCAACGGCCGCGCCGGATGTGCACGGTGTCACG
>CANGXK010000273.1 GCA_947457715.1 Gemmatimonadota bacterium | reverse complement strand
CACCACGACCATCGTGTCGGCGAACTGCGCCAGCAGCATGCGCAAGACGCCGCGTCCGCGCGCGTGCTGCAACACATTCTCGCCGAACGCGATCGTGCGGGCGCGAACGACGTCGGCGCTCAGCCCGCGGTCGGCGGAACTCTCGAGCGTCGTCAGCGCCTGCTCGATCGACGTGGCATGCCACGTCGTCGAGGTGGGAGGGGTCGGTACGGTCATCCCGTATCCTGAATCGTATCGGCGCTACGAGGCGGGCTGGGTGGCGGCCGCGCGCTCGTTCACGCGGTAAAGCAGCACGGGTTTGTCGGCGGTGCGGAGCACCTTGTCGGCCACGCTGCCCAGCATGAGCCGGCCGACTGCGCCGCGCCCGTGGGTCGCGATGGCCACCAGATCGACATCGGGTTCATGCGCGCCGTCGGCGATCGCCTGCGCGGGGACGCTGTCGGTCATGATGCGGTGCGTGGCGCGAATGCCCTGCGCCTGCAACCGGGCTTCGATGCCCTCGAGGTACGTGGTCGCACGCTGTCGTTGCTCGGCGAGATCGCGCTCATGCTCACTCGTGGGCGTAAGCGCGCGCCGCAGCGGGTTCTGCGGCGAAACGACGCGCAGCAGCCGGTACTCCACACTGGCGGGGAACAGGGCGCTCAACGGTTCGAGAATGCGCTCGGCACCGATCGATCCGTCGAGTGTGACGAGCAAACGGTTCAGCGACCAATCGCGTAGCGCCTCGACCGCCACGTTCGCGTGCGTGACGTCAGGGCGCACCGTGACAATCGGGATGGTGGCGTGCCGCACGAGCGCGTCGGTCACCGATCCCATCCACTGACGGGAGAGTCCACCGAGTCCGTGCGTCGTCACGACGAGGAGTCGGGCGCCGCACTCCTGCGCATGCGCCAGCAGCCGTTCGGCCGGCACGCCTGCCAGCACCGTCGTGGTGACGACCGGCGCGCCAGGACGCTGTGCGATCCGGGCGCGAAGCGCATGCAGCGTACGCACCGCCTCTTCGTGCCGCTGCGCGAACTGCTCGCGCTCCAAGTCATGCTCTTGTGCACTCGAGCCGGAGATATTGTGCAGGCCTGGCGCTGCCTCGTGCACGGTCACCAGTTCAATCGGCGCCTGAAGCTGCCGAGCCAGGCCGATCGCGACGGGAATGGACGCTTCGGCGAATGTCGAGCCGTCAAGTGGGACCAGAATCGGATTCATGAGTTCCTCGCTGACTGTGGCGACTATCTATGGCGATCAATTCAAGGGGATCCGGCCATGGTGGAGCGCTGGATCCCCTCGCGTGCAATGACCTTCAGTGGTGCAATGATCAGGCCGCGACTTCTTTTCCGGCCTCACCCTTTCGATACGTGACGTACAGATACACCGGAATCGGGAGATCGCCGAGATGATGGTCGATCAGCGGGCGCACCTGATCCCACTCGAGTCCGCCGGCACCGGTGGCAAGCCGTGGCAGAGCGACACTTTTCACGCCGCTCTTCTCGATCTCATGACGGAGCCGCTTCAACACGTGATTGACGTTCGGAATCGAGGCACGCCCCGACGAGGAGGAGGCATGGTCCCCTTCCTGCGTCATCAGGTTGTAGATCGTGTGGCCGTCGGCGCTGCGAAAGGTCCAGAGTTCGCCGGGCTTCGGATGCGCTTGGTGCGCATAATGACGGAAGTCCTTCGCCATGCTCGGCCACATTTCGCGCAGGGCAAGCGCGAGTCCCGCATCGAAGTGGTCATTGGGCGAGACGCCGTGCGCGATGGCCTGCGCTTTGGTGAGCAGAATGTCGCCTTCCAGTTCGTAAATCACGAGAGCTCCTATGCGTGGTGATTCCTGTCGTGTGGTGCGTGACAGGAAAGGTCCGTACGCGCGGAGCGGAAGGGAGTCGGTGCATCCCTGACATGAGGTGGGGGAACTGACGGGCCAACAGCCTAACACCCTAGGAAGCAGGGGGGAGGGTATCAGGGGGCAGGAGGCAGGTGAACCGCGCGGTTCCTGCTTCCTGCCCCCTGATATCCTCCCCCCTGCTTCCTAGGGTGTTGAAAGGATCAGCTCACACGGGAGCCTATCCCCCCAAGACGTTTACGCACCCCTTGGGTGAAGCGGCCAAACGCTGATTGCACTCGTCGACCGGGATCGGCACCAACGGGAAGACGCGGTGCGTGGGCAACTGCTTCCGGAGCTCGCCAAGGCGGTTGTAGCGCCGCGAATCGACCCAGCGATGGCCGTACTCAAAGAAGAGCGAGTAGCGGCGATCGTACAGCAGTTCGGTGACGAGATCACCGGAGAAGTCGGACGCTAGGGCCGGCAATCCACCGGCGTTCGTGCGCACGAAATTCAGGTCGGCGATCGCGGCCGCGCGGTTGCCGAGTCCGATGTTGGCTTCGGCGCGAAGGAGGATGAGCTCTTCGTTCCGGATGATCGGGATCGAGGTGACGTTGGTGGGATACACGATCGGCCGCACGTTCGAGCTGATGCCTTGCGTGGCCAGATTGACCGTACCGACCACCGCCTTGGACGTCGCCCGGAGATCGCGCGACCCGTCCGTGCGCAGGCGCGCCTCGGTGAGGAACTCCGGTACCGCCACGATGGCCCGCGGGGCCGGGTCGAACAGCGGGTTGGTCGCGTCGCCCGACGCCGTGCTGTACACATGGTACACGCCGGTGGCGAATCCTGCGGTCGTTCCGGCCGCCGTGCTGACGAACGATTCGTTCAGCGCCGTGAGGGCGTCGGCCCAACGGCCACGGTACACCTCGAGCCGCGCCTTGAGGCCACGGTTGACGCGCAGGAAGTTCGCGGGTGTGTTGAAGCCGGCGAACCCGGTCGTGAGGGTGAACGGGAATGCCGTGCCGGCCGCGGCCAGATCGGTGCGCGCTTCGTCGAACAGCGCGGCGGTCTTCGTGTATGCTTCGTCGCGCGTGATGAACGCCCCCTGCACGGTGGGATCCTTCGGCACCTCGAACACGAGACCGAAGGTGTCACGCACGCGCAGCTGATTCATGTACTCGAGCGCCATGAATGTCTTCACGAAGCCCTTCACGCCGCTCTTCTGCGCCGCGGTGTAATCGGGCACGGCGTCGACGACATCGAGAATCGTGTAGGCCGTGCGGAGATTGCGGTACGAGTTCGACCAGCCGGCGTCGGTGCCGAAGCCACCCGGCTCCAGCGGTCCGATGAGCAGCGCGAGGACGTTGCGCGGCTCGGCGCCATCGAGATTCATAATCTCGCGGCCGAAGATGCCGAGCGTGCTGGCCCATGTGCCGGCGCCGGCACGCGAGCCGGACAACACGCCGGCCACGGTGGTGTTCACGGTCGCGGCGTTCGGCGAGCCTTCCAGCTGCGACGTGTTGGGGCTGTTGAAATTCGCGATGTCGGCCGAATTACAGGCGACGATGCTGGCACAGGCGGCCGCGAACAACAGGGTGCGCGCCTGGCGATGACGGGATGTGGTCATGGTCAGAAGTCCAGGCTGAAGTTGAGCCAGTAGCTGCGGCTGGCGGGATAGGCCGCGAGTTCGCGGTTACGCTGAATGGCATCCGGCACGCCACCGGCGCCGAAGTTCTGCGCCTCCGGATCGCCACCGCGGAACTTGGTCCACCAGTACAGATTGCGTCCGCTCAACGAGAGCTTGGCGCCGCTGGCACCGGCCCACGTCTTGGCCACCCACTTCTGCGGGATGTCCCACGTGAGGGTGACTTCGCGCAGCTTCACGTACGACGCGTCCTGATAGAAAATACGCGTGACCTGCAGATAGTTTGTGCGCCGCACGTCGCCGAGCTTGCGGCCGAACTCGTCCAGCTCGGTGTAGTCGCGCGAGTTCTGCCCGAGGTCGTAGTGACGCCACGTGCCGTTGGCGAGCATGCCGCCCTTCTGCTGGTCGAGCAGGGCATACAGCGACAGGCTCTTGAAGCGCACTTCGTTGCTGAGCCCCGCGCTCCACAGCGGGTTGCCGTCGCCCATGAGCACCGGCACCACCACGCGGCCACCGGCCTGCGGCAGGGTGTCGTTGCCGTAGATCTGCGTGGCCGACTTGCCCTGTTCGATGCGCACGGCGCCCGTCTGCAACGTGCCGAGCAGGAACGGGGCGACCGGCAGGCTCGTGACCTTGGAGCGGCTGGTGCCCCAGTTGAGGCGCGCGTTCCAGCCCCACGTCGGCGTCTGGATCGGGAAGGCGTTGATGGACACTTCCGCGCCCGTCACCTGCATCTCGGCGCCGTTCGACGTTTCGCTGCTGAAGCCCGAGGTGGGGGCGAGCGTGCGCGTGAT
>CANGXK010000272.1 GCA_947457715.1 Gemmatimonadota bacterium | reverse complement strand
TGGACACGAAGACGATGTGCGTGCGATTCTCGCCAAGTGGGACCTCGAGGCGGCGGTGATCGGCGAAGTTATCGCCGAGCCGGTGTATCGGGTGACGGAAGGCGATCGCGTGGTGGCCGAATTCCCCGGCTCGCGCCTGGTGACCGAATGCCCGCAATACGTGCTCGAGCCGCGCGAGAGCGAAGCGCTGAAGGCAGCGCGTGGACGTGACGCGCTTGACATCACGCCGCTCGACGAAGAACGCGATCACGCGTGGACGCTCGAGCGACTGCTGTCCTCGCCCACGATCGCCAGTAAGAAGTGGGTCTGGCAGCAGTACGATTCCACCGTGCGCACGAGCACCATGCGCGGCCCCGGCAGCGATGCGGCCGTGGTGAAGCTGAGAGGCACCGACAAGGCCATCGCGCTTTGTATCGATGGCAACGGCCGCCACGTGGCGTTATCGCCTCGCAATGGCGGACGGGCGGCGGTGTCCGAGGCGGCGCGCAATGTGGCCTGCACGGGCGCGCGTCCGATGGCCATCACGAACAACCTCAATTTCGGCAATCCGAAGAAGCCGGAGGTGTATTTCCAGCTCAGTGAGGCGATTGCCGGTATGGGTGAAGCCTGTACGGTGCTCGAAACCCCGGTGACGGGTGGCAACGTGTCGCTCTACAACGAAAACCCGCAGGGCGCGATTCACCCCACCCCGACGATCGGCATGGTCGGCCTCATTGAGTCCCTGTCGCATGTCACACCGTCTGGCTTTCAGGTCTCTGGTGACGAGATCGTGCTGCTCGGTGATTGCACGGACGAACTCGGGGCCAGTGAATATCTGCTCGAGATACACGGTCTGACGATCGGCGAGCCGCCGGTGTGCGATCCGAAGCGGGAGCGCGCCTTGATCGAAGCCCTGCTTGAGTCGATCCGCGGTGGTGTAGTGCGCTCGGCGCACGACTGCAGTGATGGCGGATTGGCCGTCGCACTCTCCGAGTGCGCCATGGCCGATCGCGACCGCGTGTTCGGCTTCACCGTCGATCTCTCGGCGTGGGCCACCCTTCCCCATCGGGCGATTCTCTTCGGCGAGGCGCACGCCCGCGTGGTCGTGTCCACCGCGAACAGCGCTGCCGTGCTGGAGATCGCGCAGCGCCACGGCGTGCCGGCGCGCGTGATCGGCGTCGTCACCAGCGCCGACAGCGGTGCGCACTTCACTATCTCGGACGACACCTTCTCCGCGCCAGTGCATTGGCTCGCGAAGGCGTTCCATGAGGCGATTCCGCTTGCTATGGACGGCGAGACGCCGGCTGAGCATGCGGTGGCCTCATCGCATGCTCCTACCAACGACTGATCGGGAGTTTTCCCATGTGTGGTATTTTCGGCGTTTACGGAGTTCGGGACGCAGCAGCACTGACGCAGCTGGGTTTGTACTCGCTGCAGCATCGCGGTCAGGAGTCGGCGGGCATCGTGGCCGTGGACGACGCGCGCCACGCGCGTGTCAGCCGCGCGATGGGACTCGTCTCGGAAGGATTCGGTGACGAAGAGATGGAAGCGCTGCGTGGACCGATCGCCATCGGTCATACGCGGTACAGTACCGCCGGCGCCTCGGCAATCGAGAACGCTCAGCCCATCCTTGCGCGCGTGCGTCGCAGCCATATCGCGCTCGCCCACAACGGCAACCTGACGAATGCCGTGGAGCTGCGTCGAGATCTGGAAGATGGCGGTGCGATTTTTTCGTCGACGATGGACTCCGAAGCGATCGTCCATCGCATCGCCCGGGCGCACGGCGCGACGCCTGAGGCCCGGGTCTCGGAGGCACTGCAGGGCGTGGAGGGTGCGTACTGCCTGCTGATCGTGCTGGATGAGACGGTGCTCGTGGCGCGTGACCCGCACGGCTGGCGCCCGCTGGTGATCGGGCGACTGGGCGAGGGCTGGGTCTTCGCGTCGGAAACGTGTGCGCTCGACATCGTCGGCGCCGTGTATGAGCGCGAGGTGCAGCCCGGCGAGATCATCGCCGTCGATGCACAAGGCATGCGCTCCATGCGTGCCTTCCCGCCGGCCCCGATCAACCGTTGTGTCTTCGAGCACGTGTACTTCGCGCGACCGGACAGTTCCGTGTTCAGCGGCTCGGTCGACCGGTCGCGTCGTGCGCTTGGCCGACAGCTCGCGCGGGAGTGTCCGGCGCCCGGTGCCGAGCTCGTGTTCGCGGTGCCCGACTCCTCGAACTCGGCCGCCCTTGGCTACTCGGACGAGTCCGGCATCGGCTATGAGCTCGCACTGATCCGCAATCACTACATCGGCCGCACCTTCATTCAACCGACGCAAGCCGGTCGGGATGCGAAGGTGAAGGTGAAGTACAACCCCGTGCGCGAAGTACTCGAAGGCAAGAGTGTCGTCATGGTCGACGACTCGATCGTGCGCGGCACGACCACGCGCGGACTAGTGTCGCTCGTGCGCGCCGCAGGCGCCCGTGAAGTGCACATGCGGGTCTCGAGCGCGCCGATCATCAGTCCGTGCTACTATGGCATCGACACACCGCGCCGTGAAGAGCTGATCGCCGCACAGATGACGCATGAGGAGCTCGTTCGGCATCTTGGCGTGGATTCGCTGGGGTATTTGTCCATCGAGGGCATGCTGTCTGCGATGCCTGAGGGCCCTGGCGGCTATTGCCATGCGTGCTTCTCGGGGATGTACCCGACCGCGACGCCGAGCGACCCTGAGCTGTTACGTGCCGGCAGCGCCGCCGGTCTTCCCCTCAGCATCGCCTGATCCTCGTCCCACACACGGCAATGGAGAACTGCATGACCCGCTCCGTCTATTTCTTCGGCAACGGCAGCGCTGACGGTACGCGGGACATGAAAACGATACTGGGTGGGAAGGGGGCAAACCTCGCCGAGATGACGAATCTCGGTGTGCCCGTTCCCCCAGGCTTCACCATTGCTGCGCATCGGTGCGTATCGTATCTCGCCGATGGGCTGGTTGATGCCGGCTTTCGCCGCGAAGTGACAAGCGCCCTCGAACGACTGGAGGACGTGAGCGGTAAGCGCTTCGGTGATGCGTCGAATCCGCTGCTCGTGTCGGTGCGATCCGGGGCGGCCGTCTCCATGCCGGGCATGATGGAGACCATCCTCAATCTCGGCCTCAACGACGAAACGGTCGAAGGTCTGGCTAAGGCAAGTGGCAATCCGCGCTTTGCGTACGACTCGTACCGACGGTTCCTGCAGATGTACGCCGACGTCGTGCTCGGGGTGCCCATCGCCAAGTTCGAACAATTGCTGGGCAGCAAGCGAGTCACGAACGGGGTGACCACGGACAGTGAACTCAGCGCCGACGCGTTGCGGGCGCTCGTACACGAGTACCAGCAGCTCATCCGGTTCACCACGGGGCAGAGTTTCCCCATGGATCCGCAGGTGCAGTTGTGGGGCGCGATCGAGGCCGTGTGGAATTCCTGGACCTTGAAGAAGGCGATCGACTACCGGCGCGTGAATGGCATTTCGCATACCCTCGGCACCGGTGTCAACATCGTGTCGATGGTGTTCGGCAACATGGGCGAGGACTCCGGGACCGGCGTCGCGTTCACGCGCGATCCGTCCACCGGTGAGCGCCGGTTCTACGGCGAGTTTCTCGTCAATGCGCAGGGGGAAGATGTCGTCGCGGGCATCCGTACACCGCTGCACATCGACGACATGGCGACCAGGCTGCCGGAGGCGTACACCGCGCTGATGGCCACGCAGGACCGCCTTGAGCAGCACTTCCGCGACATGCAGGATATCGAGTTCACCGTCGAGCGCGGCACGCTGTACCTGCTGCAGACGCGCACCGGCAAGCGCACCACGGCGGCGGCCCTGCGTATTGCGCTCGACATGGTGGACGAAGGGCTGATCTCGCAGCGGGAGGCGGTGCTGCGCCTGCAGCCGAATCAGCTCGATCAGTTGCTGCATCCGGTCATCAGCTCCGACGTTCGCGCGACGGCACTCGCCGTTGGCCTGCCGGCGAGTCCGGGCGCCGCCAGCGGCATCGTCGTGTTCGATCCTGATGTCGCCGAGCGCCGTCACGCGGCAGGCGAACAGGTGATCCTGGTTCGCGAGGAGACGACGCCCGAGGACTTCCATGGGATCGTCGCCGCGCGCGCCGTGCTGACTGCGCGCGGCGGGATGACCAGCCACGCGGCCGTGGTCGCGCGTGGGATGGGCAAGTGTGCGATTGTCGGCTGTACGGCGCTCGAGATCTCGCACGATCAGCGCCTCATGCGCATCGGGGAGCACGTGATCAACGAAGGC
>CANGXK010000271.1 GCA_947457715.1 Gemmatimonadota bacterium | reverse complement strand
CTGATGAACAGCCGTGTCCTGATCCTCGATTGCGGTTCGCAGTTCACGCAGCTGATCGCCCGCCGCGTGCGCGAAGCCCGCGTCTATTCCGAGATCCACCCGCCGTCGAAGTCGTTGGAGTGGATTCGCGCGTGGAAGCCGGATGGCATCATTCTGTCCGGCGGCCCCAGCTCGGTGACCGACGACGACGCGCCGACGATCGCCCGTGCGCTGCTCGACGTCGCGCCCGTGCTCGGCGTGTGCTACGGCATGCAGCTGATCGCACATCTCGAGGGGGGCGTCGTCGCCGGTGGCGGTCGGCGCGAATATGGACGCGCCGAGGTCACGATCGATGAGCCGTCGGGATTGTTCAGCGGCTTCGATGCTGGCGAGCGCACCACCGTGTGGATGAGCCATGGCGATCATGTGGAACAGGTGCCGCCCGGCTACGTCGCGACCGCGCACAGCGGAAACACGCTGGCGGGATTCCGCCACACCACGCGTCCGATTCACGCGGTCCAGTTCCATTCCGAGGTCGCGCACACTGTGCGCGGCGCCGAAATCATCCAGAACTTTCTGTTCGGGGTGTGCGGCTGCACGCCCGATTGGACGCCGGGCCACTTCATCGATCAGGAGGTCGCGAGGATCCGCGAGCTGGTCGGCGAGAAGCAGGTGATTTGCGGGCTGTCGGGTGGCGTGGATTCCAGCGTGGCGGCGGCGCTGGTCCACAAGGCGATCGGTGACCAGCTCACCTGCATTTTCGTGGATACCGGCCTGCTGCGCCTGCACGAGCGCGAGCAGGTCGAGCGCACGATGCGCGCGCATCTCGGCATCAAGCTCATCACGGTCCGTGCCGAAGACCGTTTCCTGAACGGACTGGCCGGCGAAGGCGATCCGGAGAAGAAGCGCAAGATCATCGGGCACACGTTTATCGACGTGTTCGAGGATGCGTCGGCTGAGGCGGGGCAGGGTGCCGAATTCCTGGTGCAGGGCACGCTGTACCCCGACGTCATCGAGTCGGTGAGCGCGAAAGGCGGGCCGTCGGCGACGATCAAGACGCACCACAACGTGGGGGGGCTGAAGCCGGACATGAAGTTCCGCCTGATCGAACCCTTGCGCGAGCTGTTCAAGGACGAGGTGCGCAACGTCGGGCGTGAGCTCGGTCTCCCCGAGGAGATGGTGGGACGTCATCCATTCCCGGGCCCCGGACTGGCCATTCGCGTGCTCGGCGAGGTGACGCCGTACGCCGTCGACATCCTTCGCCGGGCCGACGCGATCTATCTCGAGGAGATCCGAGCCGCCGGGCTCTATCAGGAGATCTGGCAGGCCTTTGCGGTCTTTCTGCCGGTCCGCTCGGTGGGTGTCATGGGCGACGGTCGGACGTACGAGCACGTGATCGCGTTGCGTGCCGTCACGAGCACCGACGGCATGACGGCCGACTGGTTCGCGTTCCCGCACGAGGTGCTCGGACGGATCTCGAACCGGATCATCAACGAAGTCGATGGCGTGAACCGGGTGGTCTACGACATCAGCTCGAAGCCGCCCGCGACGATCGAGTGGGAGTAGAGCGCGTGGCGTGACGCCGATGGATCGTTCGAGTGGCTGAACATGCCAAGTGGAGGTGTTCATGTACGGCCCTGCGACCCCGTCTCCCTATTGGTCTGAGGACGTCGCCCGCGTGGCGTCCCGCCTGCAATCGGGCCCCAGTGGGCTCACCGCCCTTCAGGCCGCCACGCAGCTTCGCGTGGTCGGCCCGAACAGTGTGGAGGATGCGCCGCGCCTGAGTGCGCTGCGGTTGCTCCTGCGTCAGTTCGAAAGTCCGCTGGTGCTCATCCTGCTCGTCGCCGCGGTCATCTCGCTGGGGCTGCAGCAGTGGGTGGACGCCGGGATCATTCTCGCCATCATCATCGGCAGTTCGGTCCTGAGCTTTTTCCAGGAGTTTCGCGCATCGACCGCCGTGCATGCCCTGCGGCAACGGATCGCGCTCACCTGCCGAGTGATGCGTGATGGCGTGGAGCGCACGATCCCGGTCAGTGGGGTCGTGCCAGGCGACGTCGTTCTGCTGGCGGCGGGCAACCTGATCCCGGCCGACGGCGTCGTGCTCGAGGCCAAGGACTTCCTGGTCAGCGAAGCGGGCATGACCGGAGAGTCCTTCCCCGTCGAGAAGCGTCCGGGCCTGGTGCCCCCCGACACGCCGTTGGCGGGGCGAACGAACTCGGTGTTTCTGGGGGCATCGGTGCGCAGTGGGACCGCGCGCATCCTGGCGGTGCGCACGGGCCAGGCAACCGAGTTCGGTGTGATTGCGGCTCGTATGAAGTCGCGGCAGCCCGAGACGGACTTCGCGCGAGGCGTCCGGCAATTCGGCATGCTGCTCCTTCGTATCATGCTCGTCATCGTGCTGTTCGTGCTCACGGTCAATGTGCTGCTCGATCGACCCGTCATCGAGTCGTTGCTGTTCGCGGTGGCGCTGTCGGTGGGCCTCTCGCCGGAACTGTTACCGGCAATCATCAGCGTGACGCTCTCGTCCGGTGCGCGGGCGATGAGCGCGCGCGGTGTCATTGTCCAACGGCTCGACGCCATCGAGAATCTCGGAAGTATGGAGATTCTCTGCACGGACAAGACGGGGACGCTCACTGAGGGGCAGATCGTCCTCGATGCCGTCCTCGACGCCGCCGGGGAGCCGTCGGAGGACATTCGAACACTGGGGTTCCTGAACGCCGCCTTCGAGACGGGCATCGCGAATCCGCTCGACCGCGCCATCGTGGCCGACGGGGAGCGCGCACAGCTGACCACGGCGGGCTATACAAAAGTCGACGAAATGCCGTATGATTTCTTGCGGCGGCGGCTGACGGTGATGGTGGCCGCCGTTGACACGCCCTCGCGGCATATGATCGTCACCAAGGGTGCCGTCGCGAACGTGCTGGATGTGTGCACCCGGCTGCAGCGGAACGGTCAGGAGGTGCCGCTCGACGCGGCACGGCGCGCCGAGATCGAGGCACTCGTGGCGGCCAAGGGGGCCGAGGGGTTTCGCGTGCTCGCGGTGGCGACGCGCGCGTGCGACGCTAGGCCGAGCTATGCACGTGATGACGAGCGGGACATGACGTTGCGCGGGTTGCTCGTGTTCGTCGATCCGCCCAAGGCCGATGCGGCGCGTGCCGTCCGGTCTCTGCACGAACTGGGCATCCGCATCAAGGTGATCAGCGGGGATAACCGACATGTCACGGCACATCTGGCGCGGGCCGTGGGGCTCGATGCCGCATCGATGCTGACCGGGGAGCAACTGGCACAGCTCAAGGACGAGGCACTCTGGCATCTGGCGCCTCGCACCGATCTGTTCGTGGAGAACGACCCGCAGCAGAAAGAGCGCATCGTGCGTGCGCTGCAGCGCACCGGGCATGCCGTCGGGTATCTTGGGGACGGCATCAACGACGCCCCGGCCCTGCACGCGGCCGACGTGGGCATCTCGGTCGAGCAGGCGGTCGACGTCGCGCGAGAGAGTGCGGATATCATCCTGCTGCGACCGGATCTCGACGTGTTGCGCGTGGGCGTGGAAGACGGGCGGCGGACCTTCGCCAACACGCTCAAGTACATCTCGATCACGACCAGCGCGAACTTCGGCAACATGATCAGCATGGCACTCGCCACGCCGTTCCTGCCGTTCCTCCCGCTCGCCGCGAAGCAGATCCTCCTCAACAACTTTCTGTCAGATCTGCCGTCCATGGCGATTTCCAGCGACAATGTCGATGCGGAACGGCTAGCGACACCGCAGCGCTGGAAGCTTAAGGACATCCAACGCTTCATGATCGTGTTCGGGTTGATCAGCTCCGTCTTCGACCTGCTGACCTTTGCGTCGCTGCTGCTGGTGTTTCACGCAGGGGAGGGGCCATTTCAGACGTCGTGGTTCATGATCTCTCTGCTCACCGAGCTGCTGGTCGTTCTGGTGCTGCGTACCAGAGGCTCGGCCCTGCGGAGCCGGCCAAGCCGGCTGCTGTCGCGAACCACGCTCGGCGTAGCGGTCGCCACGTTCACCATACCGTTTCTCGGTGAGATCAGCGCCGTGTTCGGCTTCATCCCCCTCTCGCTCCCGCAGCTCGGCGCCGTGATCGCCATCGTGACCGGCTATCTGCTGGCGACTGAATCGGTGAAGCGCTGGTACGTCCGCTCGGCGTTCGGTGCCGGAGTCTCGCCGACACCCGGCACTTGAGCGAACTCACGCCGGGCACGATGTTCATACGGGGAACGCCCGTACACCGGCGAACGCGCTTGCAGATCGCGGCGCGTCGG
>CANGXK010000270.1 GCA_947457715.1 Gemmatimonadota bacterium | reverse complement strand
TCCCCGTAGTACCATGGATTCCACGGCCGGCGACCTGACGTGAAGCCCACGTGCCCGCCGCGTGCTGGAAACTCGAGCTCGACCCGTTCGTTGCCGTGCAACTCGCGTCGCACCTGGTCGAGCACGTCGGCCGGTAGAAAGGGGTCATCGACCGCGCTCAGGAGCAGCGTCGGCAGCTGAATGCGCAACAGGTAGGGCAGAGAGCTGGCGCGGGCGTAATAGTCGGCGGCATCGTGGAAGCCGTGCAGCGGTGCGGTGAAGGCGTCGTCGAACTCCCAGAGCGTTTGCGCCTTGGTCACGCGGCGCAGCGGCGCCAGCTCCGGGTGGCGGTCGATCTTCGAGAGCGCCTTGGGAATCAGCGACTTGAGAAAGAACTTCTCGTAGATGGCCCCGAAGCCCTGTCCGATGTGCCGCGAGGCGCGGGCCAGGTCGAACGGCACGGACATCGCTACGGCACCTACCACCTGCTCCGGGAGCACGTCGCCATACTCGCCCAGCAGCTTGCAGAGCACGTTGCCCCCCAGTGACACCCCCATGAGACCGAGGGGAGCGTCGGGGAAATCGTGGGTGATCCGTTCGATCACCCAGAGAGGGTCGGTGGTTTCGCCGGAGTGGTAGCTGCGGGGAAGGCGGTTGGGCTCCGACCCGCAGGTGCGGAAGAGCAGGAGGTCGGCTGCCCATCCTCGCGCGCGCGCCTCGCGGAACATGGCCCGGGCATAGTGCGAGTGCATGCCGCCTTCGAGCCCGTGGAACAGCAGGAGCCGAGGTGCCGCCGGCCCTTCCACGCTCTCGAGGCGCGCGACCTCGATGAAGTCGGCATCGGGGGTGTCCCAGCGCTCCACACGAACCGGCAGCCTCGGTTCCCGCCGTCCCAAGCGCCCCCACAGCGTGGCGCTGTGGGGATCCGGAAGCCACCAAGCTGCCCGATAGGGGCGCGATGTCGACGACATGGAGGCAATATGTAGGGTGTACGGCAAGGTTTCCTCCCCTGTCACCCCCCCCACGTGATCTCCCGCCTCCTCAGGAACCTGACTTTTCAGGTGATCGTCGCAGTCTCGCTCGGCATTCTGCTGGGCGTCGTAGCCCCAGACACCGCCAAGTCACTCAAGCCACTAGGAGACACGTTCATCAACCTGGTGAAGATGGTGATCACGCCGATCATCTTCCTCACGATCGTCCATGGCATCGCGAGCATGGCCGACTTACGCAAACTGGGTCGCGTGGGCGGGAAAGCCTTGCTGTACTTCGAGCTGGTCTCCACGCTCGCGTTGGCCATCGGCTTGGTCATCGTCAACGTGACGAAGCCGGGTGCGGGCCTCGACATCTCGACGATGGTGATGGGCGACGTGAGCAAGTACACGACGGCGGGGGCACAACAGAGCACGCTCGAGTTCATGCTCCATATCGTGCCCAGCAACGTCGTCGCGGCGTTCGCGGGCGGTGAGCTGCTGCCCGTGGTGTTCTTCTCGGTGCTCTTCGGTGTCGCACTGACCGCCGTCGGTGATGCGGGACGCGACATCGCCGATCTGCTCGTCCGCTTTCAGGCGGTGTTCTTCAAGATCGTCGCGATGGTGATGGTGCTGGCGCCGATCGGTGCATTCGGCGCGATGGCCTATACGGTGGGCACGTTCGGACTCAAGACGCTCGTGCCGCTCGCGCGATTGATGCTCGATGTGTACCTCACGATGGCCGTGTTCGTGTTCGTGGTACTCGGGCTGATCTGCCGCGCCTACGGCTTCCGCATCTGGAAGTTCGTGCGCTTCATCAAGGACGAGATCTTGCTGGTGCTCGGCACGTCGAGCTCCGAAGCCGCGCTGCCGCGCATGCTGCAGAAGCTCGAGCAGTACGGCTGCGCGAAGCCCGTCGTGGGACTGGTGATTCCCACCGGCTATTCGTTCAACCTCGACGGCACGAGCATCTACCTGTCGATGGCCACGATCTTCATCGCGCAGGTGTACAAGGTCGACCTGAGCATTTCACAACAGCTTGGGCTCCTCGGTATTCTGATGCTCACGAGCAAGGGCGCAGCCGGGGTGACGGGGTCGGGTTTCATTGTGCTGGCCAGTACGCTCGCGGCCACCCGCACCGTACCGGTGGAGGGCGTTGCCCTGCTGCTCGGCGTGGATCGCTTCATGTCCGAGGCGCGCGCCATTACGAACCTGATCGGCAATGGCGTGGCGACCCTGGTGGTGTCACGCAGTGAAGGCGCGTTCGATGATGCGAAGCGCGAGATCGCGGATGCCAATTTGTGAGCACGATGGAAACCGTGGTCCAGATCTTCGGCACGAAAAAGAGTGCCGACACGCGAAAAGCGCAGCGCTTCTTTCAGGAGCGGCGCATCAAGGTGCATTTCTGCGATCTCGCCGAGCGGCCGGCGTCGGTCGGTGAACTCAAGCGGTTCACGCAGAAGTTTGGGGTGGACGCGGTCATCGATCGCACGTCGAGGCGCTTCCTGGATCTTGGCCTACGTCAGGCGCTGTACGGCGAGGAGCGGTGGCTCAGCATCCTCGCCGATGAACCAATGATTCTGAAGCAGCCGCTCATTCGCCTGCAGAACAAAGTGTGCGTCGGTGTCGACGAGAAGCTGTGGAAGGAGTGGCTCGCCGCCTAGTGCGTGCGAGCCGCCGATGGACCAGGGCCGAGGACGAGGCTGCCATGACCCGGAATTTTGGGGCGGGGCAAGCGACTCCCCGTGACGGGCATTTTCCCGACAGCAGAAATGGGGATCCCCTTTTAGTGTAATTGCTTCAGCCGACGCAGGCTGGGAACCAAGGAGGTGTCTATGCGAACGCATGTTGTGAATGGAAAGCAGCGGTCTTTGTCGGCGGGCGTTTCTCCGGTGGAATCATCGGACGCACTTGTCGCCGCGCTGCTCAGTGATTCCGCCCGACGACGCGGCGCCCGGTTTACCGGGGATCCGATCCGCATCGCGATTCTTGATCGGCACCAGTTGACGCGTCAGGCTATGACGGCGCTGCTGGCTCGTGATCCTCGCATTCACCTCATTGGTGATTCGTCGGATCTCGACCAGTGTGTGCACTACGCCACAAATCGAGCGGCGCAGGTCGTGCTGCTGTCGGCTGACCATGATTCCGCGGTGGTGCTCAAGCAGATCGCCGCACTCGCGGCGATTCCGCTCCGCCCACACGTGATCGTACTCAGTTGCGAACAGCGTCCGAACGACGTGCTGGAGGCGTTCCGCGCCGGTGCCTTCGGGTATCTGCCGTGGAGTGCGACGGTCACCGAGCTCGTGGAAGCGATCGAGATGGTCGCTGACGGGATGAGCTATGTGCTGCCGAGCACGGCAAAGGTGCTGGCCACCGGACTTCGGGCTCCGGCCACTCCCACGTCCACGCCGGGCAGCACCCAGCTTGATATTCTCAGTGCACGCGAGCGTTCCGTACTCGAGCGTATCGCGCGGGGCTTCAGCGGACCAGAGGTTGCCGGGCAGCTGGGGATCACGGTGAAGACGGTGGATACGTATCGCCACCGAATCCATGAAAAGCTTGGCGTGCATCATCGAAGTGACTACGTGCGCATTGCGCTGGAACATGACCTGCTGGTGCATGAGCTCGGAGAGGCACTGACCCCCTGTCGGGCGAAGGCCTCACAGGCTGTCCGATAGCCGCCGGACAGACGACTCGAGGAAGCGACCCAAAGTTGCGCGTCCGCAGGTCCACACACTGCAAGTCAGCGGAGTACATGATGGCCACCCGATTATCTCATGCTCTGGGCACGAACCCCTTCCCACCAGTGTCGCCGTCTCGGATGCAGGCGCGTACGGTATCCGACCACGGTGTCGAAGCGGATATCCGTGCCATCACCAATCGGCGCATCATGCCACGCGGCGGATCGCGTAAAGATCGCGAGTTGCTCGGCGAGGCACTCCGAGCGCTCCGCGACGCGACAAATGTGCCGCAGGGGAGTGTGACCGCTCGCGTACGCGGCGGTGTCGTAAGGCTCGAAGGGTGTATGTCGTTCTACTATCAACGTGCTGCCGCTGAGTGTGCCGTACGGTTCCTCGACGGTGTGCGCTCCGTCGAGAATCACATTGTGGTCGAGCCGCCGGTACTGGCACATGAAGTGCGCCTGCGCATCGCCGAGGCCATGATGCGCTCGGCGGTAGATAAGGCGACACATATCGCGGTACAGGCGGTCGGCGGAACGGTGATTCTGCAGGGGGTGGTGAACTCCGGCGGGGAGCGGGACATAGCTGAGCGCGCTGCGTGGACCGTGGAAGGTGTTCGCTCCGTGATCGACAATCTCATCATCACCGCAT
>CANGXK010000269.1 GCA_947457715.1 Gemmatimonadota bacterium | reverse complement strand
CGGCCAGTTGCCGAGGCGGATTTGTCTTTCGCGACACGCCGCAACTGCGAAACTGTCCTGAGATTCAATCCACGGAACGGAGTGTCCGCTGCTCTCCTTCTGCTTTCCCCGGGGTCGCCGCGCGCAACGCATTCAAAATGACCGCCACATCAATCGCCTCCTGAATCAACGCACCGGCCACTGGCGTCAGCATTCCTGCTGCCGCGAAGCCCATCCCGACCAACGACAGCCCCAGCCCCACTCCGATCGACTGCTTCGCAATCATCAACGAGCGCCGTCCGATCCGTACCGCCTCGGGCACTCGGCGGGGATCGTCGATCAACAACACGACGTCCGCCGCTTCCGCCACGACGCCGCCGCCGTGCCCCGCCAGCGCGATCCCAACGGTGGCCGTCGTGAGCGATGGCGCGTCGTTCGTGCCGTCGCCAACCATGACCACCCGACGCCCTCGCGCTTTCAACGCTGCGACGCGTTTGACCTTCTCCTCGGCCGTCAGATCCCCCTCGTACTGCGTAATGCCGACGGCGTTGGCGATCTTCGCGACGTTTTCCTCCTTGTCGCCCGAGAAGAGATAGGCGTCGGTGATGCCAAGTGCGGCAAGCTCCGCGAACATCGGCGCCAGCTCTTCGCGCAACTCGTCGGCGAACTCAATGCGAGCCACCGCAGGCGACTGGCCGTCGTCCGTGCCGCCATGACTGCTGTCGGTCGCCACATAGGCACGCAGCCCCGTCGCGCTCGCCTCGAACGCCGTGAGCCGATCCGCTATCGACGGCACCCGCTCGCGTACGAAGTCGGGCGAGCCCACCGCGACGTAGCGACCGTTCACCATCCCCGTCACGCCGCGCCCCGCCGTCTCCACCCAGTCCGTGGCCAACACCATCGTGGCGCCGCGTGATTCCGCCTCGGCCACGATCACGCGCGCCAGAAGATGGCCCGATCCCTGTTCGACCGCCGCTGCCATCGCCAGCATCACGTCGGGCGGCAGGCCGTCGTCGGTGACGACCTGATGTACCCGCGGCTTACCCACGGTGAGCGTTCCAGTTTTGTCGAAGACTGCAGAGTTCACGGTCGCCAGCGCCTCGAGGGCACCGCCATTGCGTACGATGATCGCCCGTCGGGCCGCGCGATTGATGCCGCCGATGATCGCCACCGGAGCCGCCAGAATGAGCGGGCACGGGGTGGCCACCACGAGCACCGCCAGCACGCGCGTCCAGTCGTGTGAGACGAACCACGCCACGACGCAGGCGCCGATCGTCAGTGGCGTGAACCACACCGCCCACTTGTCCGCCGTGCGCTGTAACGGACTCTTGGACGCTTGTGCGCTGCGCACCAGATCCACGATGCGCGCGTACTGGCTTTCCTGTGAAGTTCGTACGGCGCGCAGCGTGAGCGCGCCCTCCTGATTCACGCTGCCCGACAGGAGCGAGGTGCCGGATGCGGCCCGCACCGGGATCGGTTCGCCGGTCAGACGCGACGTGTCGACGTGCGAGGAGCCCCCGACCACCATACCGTCGCAGGGCACCAGTTCGCCGGGCCGCACGAGCAACTCATCGCCCGGGCGAATGGCGATCACCTCGATGTCCTGGACCTGTCCCTTGACGATCCGGTGCGTGGTCCGCGGGGCATCGGCTTCCAGCGCCTCCACCGCGCTAGAGGCACGGGCCACGGCGTAGGCGTCGAGCGCCTCGCCGCCCGTTTGCATCAGCACCACCACCAGACCGGCCAGAGGCTGCCCTAACAGGATCGAGCCGGCGATCGCCAGCATGGCGACGACGTCGGCCGCGAACTCGCCCCGGAGCAGGCCGGCGAGTGTCCGCCAGCCGACCGGGATGCCCGTGAGCACGAGGCCGACGAACCAGATCCGTGCACGCCACGGGTCCGCATCGACGAGCAACGGCGCGAGTGCGCCCGCCAACAGGAAGGCGAGGGCGGCCCGTGGCAGCCGGGGAATCGAGGTCCAGCGCATCGGCGAGTCTGCGTGAAGTGGTCGGGCAGGAAAATCTCTCGGCACGGAATCGGCCCAATGCTGGGAATATTACGGTCCGACATGCTATTCTCGTGAGCATGGCTGATACGCACTCGCATGCAGCGCTCGCGGCAATCGTGGACATCGCCGCCGACGCCATCATTGCCCTGGACGACAGTTTCCGCATCGTGCGCTTCAACAAGGGTGCCGAGCAGATCTTCGGCTGGACCGAAGACGAAATGCTTGGGCTCCCACTGGATCGCCTCCTGCCGATGGCCGCGCGGGCGGTGCATCGTGGGCACGTCCGAACGTTTGCCGACGGGGGGGCCGAGTCGCGCCGGATGGCAGACCGACGCGAAATCGCCGGTCTGCGCCGCAGCGGCGAGCAGTTTCCGGCGGAGGCCTCGATCGCCCGCGTGACGATAGAGGGCGAGCGGACTTTCATGGTCACATTGCGCGATGTCAGTGAACGGCGACGGATGGAAGATCGCCAGAAGCTGCTCGCGACGGCCGGGTGGGTGCTCGCGGCATCGCTCGATGTGGAATCCACGATGGCCACGATCGCCGAACTGCCGGTGCCGCTGCTTGGTGATTGGAGTGTGCTCGAATTACTCATGCCGGAAGGACGCATCCGGCGCGTCGCGGCAACCCACATGGACCCACGCCGACACGCCGAGTCGGCGGGCCTTGTCTTGCGCACGTCGGAACCGCTCGATGTCGAGCTTCCTGTCGCGAGCGCCGGACGCGTCGCGCACGAAACAGAAGCGCAGCGCATCACCGACGTCGGCTCGTGGTTGGCGGCGAACTTCCATGACGCGACGTCGAGGTCCTTGGCAGAATCGCTGGGCGCGAACGCCGTGCTGATCGTGCCGTTGCGTGCCGGCGGGCGGGCGATCGGCGCCCTGCATCTTGTGCGCTCGAAACCCGGCGCCTCGCACAACATGGACGAGGTGCATGTTGCCGACCAGTTCGCCGGTCTGGCCGCGTTGGCGCTGGAGAACGCGAGATTGTATCAGGAATCGAGGCGTGCAGTCCGCGAGCGTGATGACATGCTCGCGATCGTATCGCACGATCTGCGCAATCCCGTCAATGCGATCGTGATGCTCACCGGCGCGGTGCTCAGCCGGGACGATGCTGAGGCAGGGCCCTTGATGGATCGCGATGACGTCGAGGCGATTCGCGGCGCGGCGCGTCAGGCCGACGGACTTATTCAGGATTTGCAGGACGTGTCGCGCATCTCGGCGTCGCGCCTGCGCGTGGAACGTCGCCCGGTCATGCTCTCCGAACTGGTGAAGGAGTCGGCGGATATGTTCGAACCGGTGATGGTCGACGCGGCGCTGCGGTTCGTGCGACGTATCGATGAGGAGCTGCCTGCGGTGCAGGCCGATCATCACCGGTTGCAGCAGGTGCTCTCCAATCTGCTCGGTAATGCCGTCCGCTTTACGCCGCACGGTGGCGAGGTCGTGCTCACCGCGGCGCGGCATGCCGACCGCGTGCGCGTCGGTGTGCGCGACACCGGTCCGGGCGTCGCGCCGGAGGACGTGCCACGCTTGTTCGAGCGCTACTGGCAGGCCCCACGCTTGCTCCGCGCCGGCTCCGGCCTTGGCCTGTTTATCGCGAAAGGCATCGTGGCCGCGCATGGAGGCGACATTGGTGTCGACAGCGAACTCGGGAAGGGGAGCGAGTTCTGGTTCACCGTGCCGCTTACGTGATCCGCTAACCGAAAAGGGTGTTGCGCGCGGCGTCGGTGATCGCGACGACCGCCGGATGCGCCAGCTTGCGCTCCGCGCTGATGGCGTAGAATCGCTCGCGCACCGCAGGGAGGCGTCCGACCACGCGCACGTTGTAGTGGCGGCGGATCTGCGCCTCCACGACCGTGGGGGCCGCGAACAGTCCCATCCCTTCCTGGCCGAACACCTGTAGCAGCGCCACGTCTTCCGACTCGCACACGATCAGCGGGCGCACGTCGGCTTCCGCACTCCATGTGTCGAGCGAACGCCGCATGGCGGTGTTCGGGGTCGGCATGATGAACGGTGCGCCGGCCAGTGAGCCGGGAAACTGGCGCCGGTACTTGGCGGCCAACGCCTCTGTCCCGAAGACGGTGAGACCGCACTCGCCGAGCAGGTGATTGAACAGCGTGACCGGCAGCGACGGCGAGAATGGCGCATCGGCCAGCACGACGTCGAGCGCGTGGACGGCGAGATCGGCCACCAGTCGCTCGGTCTTGTCGATCCGGCAGGTGAGGCGCAGCCCCGGCATCGCCTCGAGCGCCGGTCGCAGCAGCCGCCACGTGGTGAGCTTGGGCAGCGAATCG
>CANGXK010000268.1 GCA_947457715.1 Gemmatimonadota bacterium | reverse complement strand
GTTGCCGCCCTGTCGCAGCGCCTCGCGGTACTGCGGCGGCACGCCGGGGTCGAGATAGTACGTGACTGGCGTGACGGGCTCCACCAGCTCGCCGCGACGGTACGCCGCAGGATCCTTGGGCACGAGGCGCCAGCGGTTGATGAAGCCCGAGCGATAGGTGCCGTCGAAGCCCTGAGACAGATCGGCGAACTGCGTGCCGCCGTAGCCGAAGCGCGGATCGAAGTTGCGCGGGCGATAGCTGGTGGGATCGGGGAGCACGACCAGCGAGTGGTGCTCCTCGAAGGTCATCGCCTTGGGGTCGGGCGCGGCGCGGCGGGCGAGTCCACCGGGCGCGTCGCTCACGAAGGTGAGGACGGCATGCACTTCGGCATTCTTCGGGAACGCCTTGGTGCGCGCCGTATCGAGCCAGCTGCGCGTCGCGTCCACGCGATACGCGCCGGCCGAGCCGCCGGCACCAACGCCACCCGGTCCGGCACCGCCACGCAGCGCGTCGGCCACGCCGTAGGCATCGGCCAGGAAGAGTGACGTGGCGTCGACGGTGGTCACGCCATCCTTTTCGCCGTCAACGGTGAAGGAGGCCACCACCGAGCGCGGGAAGGCATCGGAGGCCGCCTGCTTGTTGCCGGCGTCGCCGTTGGGCGCCCGCGCGCTCCAGTTATCCCGCACCATCAGCACGCGGTTGCCCCGCCGTTCGAGGCGCACCACCACGCTCTGCCCCATCTGGGCACGATCGAGACCGGGGCCGTTCGACTGCCCGAGGCCGGTCGTGAGCGTGACCTGATGCAGGAAATCTTTGCCCATCTGCGCGGCAGGGATATCGAGCAGCGCGCGATTCCGGGCCTCGTCCACGCGGACGCGCAGGAACGGGGCGTCGGGTGTCTGGGCAGGGAGGGCCGATGTGACGCCGGTAAGGGCGACCGCCGCGGCGGCAAGCAATCGCGGCAGCGAACGTGGCAGCGAACGTGGGCGGAGCTGGGACATGTGGCGCGGGACGAGGTGGGGGTTCGGCGAACCCCCGATTGTAGCACCGGCGGAGACGGGTGCGCTATCCGTGCGGGCGTCGAATGCGGAAGGCGGCATCGGCCACCGTCACGAGATCGGTATCTGCTTCAGCATCGAGAACGGCAACAGCCAGAACACGGATCTGTGGGGGGATTCCGCAGATGACACTGATAAGCAAAAAGCGCGTGATGCGTGGGAAAGCGTGGCCCTTATCCCCATCTGCATATCGGTGTAATCGGTGCGCTCCCTTCCAATCCGTGTTCCCGCTGTTGCTCTTGCGGCCTTCGCTGCGGCCACGGCGCTCCCAATCGTCACGCACGCGTTACCTCACTACGACCGCTTCCGTCGCCCAAGCGTGACACGGGTTGGCGTTCTCTCAGCGTACGCCTCTTTCACACCTCGAGTCACTCATGATGCTCATGAAATCATCGTGGCCGCGCGCGTTCTGGCCGTTGGCCTGCGCTGCCCTGCCCTTGTCGCTCGTTTCCTCGCTCTCGGCACAGTCTCGTCCCGGCGTGGTATCGGGCGTGATCACCAGCACCGAGGGGAACCGCCCCGTGGAGCGCGCCACGATTGCGGTCAGTGGCCGCGATGCGCGCGCGACCACTGACGTGTCGGGACGCTATCAGATCACCGACTTGCCTGCCGGTCAGTATTGGATCGTGGCACGGGCCATCGGCCTGCTCCCCGACAGCACGCAGATCACGATCGGCGCGACGGCCGTCCGCGCCGACATTACGTTGCGCCGCTCCACGACCACGCTGCAGCAGGTGGCCATCACCGCGCAGAAGCGCAGCGAGTCGGTGCAGGACGTGCCGGTGGCCGTCACCGCGCTCACCGCCGACTTCCTCACCAAGCAGAGCATTCAGCAGTTCGATGCGCTGTCGGCGTTTGTGCCGGGGCTCAACGTGCAGCTGCAAAGTCCGAACAACCCGGGCTTCGTGATTCGCGGCATCACCTCCGACGACGGCACCAGCTACGTGGAGCCGCGCGTGTCGGTGTTTCAGGACGGCGTGTCGATCTCGAAGTCACGCGGATCGGTGGTCGAGTTGTTCGACCTCGAACGCGTGGAGGTGCTCAAGGGCCCGCAGGGTACGTTGTTCGGACGCGGCGCGCAGATCGGCGCCGTGCACGTCATTCAGAACAAGGCGGTGAACAAGCGCGAGTCGTCGGTGGCGATCGGCGGCGGCACGTTCAACGAACTGTATGCCAACGGCATGGTGAATGCGCCGTTGGTGGACGGCAAGCTGTTCGGACGCGTCGCCGCCATCTACAACAAACGCGACGGCTTCATGACGAACGCCGGCGGCGGCACGTTGAACGGCAAGAACACCGGCGCCATTCGCGCATCGCTGCGTTGGCTGCCCACGACCACGTCGACGCTCGATATCATCGCGAATGCCCAGACGGACGATTCCCCGGGCACGTCGTTCAAGAGCACGCGCTTCGCGCCGCCGGCCGGCAACGCCACGCCGTTCACGCGCGCAGGGCTCAACGGCGGCGACTCGCTCGGCATCAACCGGCAGGTGGGCGGACTCACGCTGCTCTACAATCAGCAGCTGTCACCGGCGTGGACGCTTACCAGCATCACGGCCGGTCGCCGCTTCTACAGCGACGAAGCGTTCGACGCCGACGGCACGCTGGCGCCGGTGCTGCAGTTCCGCGAAGTCTCGGAAGGCAGCCAGGCGAGCCAGGAACTGCGCTTCGCGTACGACAAGGGCGGCAACCTCACCGGTTTCGCGGGCGCCAGCGGCTTCTGGGAGCGCGGCAGTCAGCGCGTGCCGTTCAGCACCGATGAACGCAGCCTCTTCGCGCTGCTCACCGGACAGCCGATCGTGAACGCCGATGGCACGGCCAACCTGAGCATCGCGAACAGTCCGCAAACGGGCCTGCCGTTCAAGACGTCGCACACCGAGCAGTACCAGAACTTCGGCCAGACGACGGCGGCCGAGCTGTTTGCCGACGCCACGTACAAGATCTCGCGCCTGAGTCTGACCGCCGGCCTGCGCGGCACGTACGAGCAGGTCGAGAATGCGTACGAAGTGCGGAACAGTGCGACGCCGGGCTCCCTCGGTGCCCTGCTGCGCGCCGCGCCGAACAATCTCTTCGCGCCCACCAACGGCCGGAAGGAAGGCACCGGTGTGTTCCGCTCCGTCGTCGGGCGTTCCATCGCGAACTACGACTTTGGCCGCGACTTCATGGGCTACGCCTCGTTCTCGAAGGGCCGTCGCCCGAACGTGGTAGTGGTGAATGCCGCCGGCGTGCGCACGCTGAGCGAAGAGACGGTGCTGAGCACGGAAGGTGGCCTCAAGGGGCAGTTCGCCGGTGGTCGCGCGCAGTTCGACGTGAGCGCGTTCAATTACCGCTACAACAACTTCCAGACGTCGATCACGCGGCTCACGCCGACCGGACTGGTGAACGAGACGCTCGATGCCGGCCGCGCGAAGGCGTGGGGCTTCGAGGGCAGCGTGCGTGGCCAGGTGAACGAACTGACCTCGGTGTTCGCCACGGTGGGATACACCGACGCGAAGTTCGACAGCACCGATGCCAACGGCAACAAGCAGGCGCGCGCCGGCAATCGCTTCCGGCTCACGCCGATGCACAGCTACTCGGCCGGCATCAACCTCGATGCGACCAAGCGGAAGTTCGGCCAGCTGTACATGGCACCGAACACCACGTACCGGGGCAAGGTGTTCTTCGAGGACACCAACCTGCCGGCGATCTCGGAGAAGGGTCAGCTGCTGTTCAACCTGCGCGCCGGCCTGCGCCTGCCCGACGACCGCACGGAGCTCACGGTGATCGCGCGGAACCTGTTCGATCAGCAGTACATCATCGACGCCGGCAACACCGGCGGCGCGTTCGGCATCCCGACGTTCATCGCCGGTGCGCCGCGGTTCGTGACGGTACAGGTGTCGCGTCGGTTCTAGGATCGGCACTGCCGGCATTCGAATGACACTGAGATCGCAACTGCCAGAACACGGATGACACGGAATACACGGAACCAACACGGATAAGCAAAACGGCGCCGAGGAACATGCACTCGGCGCCGTTTCGCTTATCTGTGCGTTGTCTGTGCCGTTTCCGTATATCCGTGTTCCAGCTTTTGCTTTTGCGGTTGCGGTTGCGGTTCGATAGCTCCGCTCACTCGCGCTGGAACTCCGCCCACACCCAGCGCCGCTTGTCGCCGGGTTGGGTGCGCACCACGATCGTTTCCCCATTCACCCGCGTGCGCACCGAGAGCGGGTCGCGCGCGCCGAACCAGCGGATCGCCCGGTCCACCGTGGGC
>CANGXK010000267.1 GCA_947457715.1 Gemmatimonadota bacterium | reverse complement strand
GGGGTGCCACGCGCCAGCGAGTGCACGCTCACGTCGTCGGCCTGCGGTTTGTTGCGCAGGTGGACCTTGAGAATGCCTTCACGGCCGCGGAGATCCGGCGCATCGACCACGATCTGGCGGTCGAAGCGGCCCGGGCGCAGCAGCGCGGGGTCGAGCACGTCGGGGCGGTTCGTGGCGGCGATCAGGATCACGCCGTCGTTCGACTCGAAGCCGTCCATTTCCACGAGCAGCTGGTTGAGCGTCTGTTCGCGCTCATCGTGCCCACCGCCCATGCCCGAGCCGCGGTGGCGGCCGACGGCATCGATTTCGTCGATGAAGATGATGCATGGCGCGTGCGCCTTGCCCTGTTCGAACAGATCGCGCACGCGTGAGGCGCCGACGCCGACGAACATTTCCACGAAGTCGGACCCCGACATCGAGAAGAACGGACGTCCGGCTTCACCGGCCACGGCCTTGGCCAGCAGCGTTTTGCCGGTCCCCGGCGGCCCGACGAGCAGCGCACCCTTCGGCAAGCGACCGCCGAGCTTGGTGAACTTCTGCGGATCCTTCAGGAACTCGATGATTTCCTGCAGCTCGACCTTCGCTTCGTCGGCGCCAGCCACGTCGGCAAAGGTGATCTTGGGCGTGTCGCCGCTGAGCAGTTTCGCCTTGCTCTTGCCGAACGAGAACGCCTTGTTGCCGCCGGCCTGCATCTGGCGGAACAGGAAGATCCAGAACCCGATCAGCAGGACGTACGGCAGCATGGTGATGAGCAGGCTGCCGAAGTTCGGACGCGGTTCGGTGGCATTCGTGATGACGCCGCGTTCGAAGAGGCGAGTCTGCTCCTTCTCGGCCGCGCCCGGGACCAGACGCAGCACGAACTTCTTCGCCTGGACGTTCCCGATCCGCACGGGCTGGCTGAACTGGCCGGCCAGCACGTTGTCCGTCTGGAAGGTGGCCGCCTTGATGTTGCCGCTCTCGAGCTGCTGGCGGTAGAACGAATAGTTGACCTCGGGTGCCTGCGTCTCGCGGCCATTCCCATACGTCAGGAAGGCGACCGGAATCAGGATCACCAGAATCCAGAAAGAAAGCGTCTTAGACCACCGACCCCAGTTGGTCGGTTTCTTCGGCGAGGGCGTCATGTTTGGTGCCATAGGGTGACCGCCTTACTGCAAGCTGGCGACGTACGGGAGGTGCCGAAAATTCTCGGCATGGTCAAGCCCGTAGCCAACCAGAAACTCGTGCGGCGCATCGAACCCGATGAACCGCGTGGGATGATGGAGCTCTGTCGCGATGTGCTTGTGCAGCAGCGCGCAGATGGCGAGCGAACGGGGTTTCCGGCCACCGAGCAGCTCGATCAGGCGATTGAGCGTGCGGCCGGAGTCCACGATGTCTTCCACTAACAGAATGTGTTTCCCCTCCAGTTCCGTTTCCGGATCGTAGAGGAGCCTGACCATGCCGCTCGATTCCATCGCATCGCCGTACGATGATGCGACCAGGAAATCGACCTGCAACGGCCGTTCGATGTGACGCACAAGATCACTGAGAAAAATGAAACTGCCTTTCAGCAGTCCCAGCACGAGCAATTCGCCGTCGGGATACGCCGCCGTGATGTCCGCCCCCAGCTCATGCACGCGCGCCGCAATGGTCTGGGCGTCGTAGACAATGCGCCGCACGGCGCGGCCGTCGAGGCGGGGATCTGCTGCGAGGGGTTGGCTCTGCTCAGTCAAACTCGGGCTCACACCGGTACCAGATCAACTCCAGCCGACCGGGCCGGGACGGTGCCGCGATGCCGCGGCCAACCCCAGGGACCCACACGGGCTCGTGGTCGACGAGCACCACCGGCCAGGACGGCCGATCCAATGCGGGTACCTGTGCTTCCGAAAAGTACCGTGTAACACGCCTCCCTGCTGGGGCACCTGCCGTCCGGATGCGATCTCCGGCATGCCAGAGGCGCAGCGTGACCCGCTCGCCAGGGGGAAACCCCATGGTCCACAGGTCCTGCGGCGCCGCGTGGCCAGCCGGCGGTGCCGTCAGCAGACGTCGCCAACGAAACCGCCCGAAACGCGACGGCAAGGCCTCCGCCGGGCCATGCCACGGGTGCGGACCGTCGTGCCCCCGTGGCGGCGACCCCCGACGCACCTCGAACCGATCGCCGGGTGCCTCGTCGGGAGTCGGCCCCCGCCGCAGCACGATGGCGCCACCGGATACACGAACGCTCGAGCCACGTCGCCCCGCGTTGGTAAACTTCACGAGCTCGCGAGTTCCTTTCGCGTCGAGGGTCACACCGGCGCGGGCGCAGATCGCCGGCCACAGCACCGCCCGCCCGTCGGGGGACGTGACTTCGAGCGCCGTGGCCGGGCAGGTCACGCGCGCGCGCGACGGTGCGCACACGACGCCAAGGGTATCGATGTACCGCTCCACCTCGCGCCTCCACGTGGCCGCCTGGTCGGCGATCGCCAGGATCCGGTCGGCAAACCCCGGGGTGGCCGCCTCAAACGCGGGCAACAGCTCATGCCGCACGCGGCCGCGCAGAAAGGCGCGCGAGACATTCATCGGATCGTCGAGGTACGCCACCGTTTCCAACACGGCCCAGCGGGCGAGTTCGGCCCGCGACACGCCCAACCAGGGGCGCACCACGCTCGACGGGGCGGCCAATGCCGCCATCCCGCGCGCGCCCGCACCGCGGAGGATCCGCATCACGACCGTTTCGAGCTGGTCGTCGCGCGTGTGCGCCGTGGCCACCCGGGCCGTGAAGGCGCGGGCCATCCGTTCGAGGAAATGCCAGCGGGCCGTTCGCCATGCCGCTTCACTCGTTCCCACGGTGCGCGACCGCTCGCGCACCACCGTCAGTCCCAGACGGCGCGCCTCCGCCACCACGAGCGAGGCCGCATCGGTCGCATAGCGCCCGGTCCCGTGATCGAAAGTGGCCACCGCCGCGATGCGCTCCGGGGCCCACCGCGCCATGGCCTGCAGCAGCA
Source organism: Gemmatimonadota bacterium (assembly GCA_947457715.1). The sequence continues at coordinate 1,330 of CANGXK010000267.1, read as the reverse complement.
CCATCGAGTCGCGCCCACCGGACACGGCCAGCACCAGCGGTCCGACGACGGGCGCCAGGGCGACCTCAATCGACGCCCGGAGGATCGCATCCGGCGGGAAATTCGTCAGTTCGGACATGTTGGACTGATCGCCCCTCCGCAGCGACGCGTCAACCACCCACTACCTTCCAGATGCCCACTTGTTTACTCTTTTCTGCACTTGCCGTGCGCACGCAGCAGTGCGGCCGGCATCAATCGACTCCGGAGACAGACAGTGGAATCACACGGAACGTTGGGCACCATCTGGGCCTCGTTGGGGATGACCGCCTATTACATGGCGCTGATCTGGATCAACATCCTGCTTGGGCTGTTTCTGTCTCCGCTGTTCATGATTCCGATGACCTGGCTGCAGGACCGGAAGAAGGCCTGAGTCGGGATTTCGGATAAGGAAGGGGCGCTCACCGTGATGGTGAGCGCCCCGTTCGTTTTTGCTGGGAACTGCAAACTGCCAACTCCCTAGGAAGCAGGAAGGAGGGTATCAGGGAAGAGGATGCAGGAGGTGCGCCGTTCACCTGCTTCCTGCCCCCTGATACCCTCCCCCCTGCTTCCTAGGGAGTTGCAGTTTTCAGCGCGTTTACGCACGCCGCACCACACCACCACGCAAGTCACTCGCTGACAGCACCACCGCATCACCCAGCGCCGTGCGACGGCCGGTGAGGTCGCTGAGATCTGACCCGTGGTACGCCTCCTCCCCATGCTCGGCCAGATCGATGCCCTGCACCTCCGCATCGACCGGAATCCGCAACGGCATGACGCGCTTGAGCGCGGAGAGAATCCCGAAGCTGGCCACCCCGGCGAACGCGACGGTGGCGACCACCGCGAGCAGCTGAATGCCCACCAGTGACGGGTTGCCGCGCAGCAGGCCGTCGGCACCGAGCGGATTCACGTCCTTCGACGCGAACACACCCGTGAGCACCGCGCCCATGATACCGGCCATGCCGTGGCAGGCGAACACGTCGAGGGTGTCGTCGAGCGCCGTCTTGGCGCGATAGTGCAGCACGAAGAACGACACGGGCGCGGCGAGGAACCCGATGGCCAGCGCCGACAACGGCGTCACGAAGCCCGCCGCCGGGGTAATCGCCACGAGGCCGACCACAGCGCCCGTCGCGGCACCGACCGCCGTGGCGCGCCCGCTCTTGTACAGTTCGAGCGCAAGCCATGCGAGCAGACTCGCCGCCGCGGCCGAGTGCGTGGTCACCAGCGCATTCGCCGCAATGCCATCGGCGGCCAACGCCGAGCCGGCGTTGAAGCCGAACCAGCCGAACCACAGCAACCCAGCGCCGAGCAGCGC
>CANGXK010000266.1 GCA_947457715.1 Gemmatimonadota bacterium | reverse complement strand
GGCCAGTGGATTGCTGCATGACATTGTCGAGGACACCGATATCACGGTCGAGGATGTCGCGCGCGAGTTCGGCACCGAGATCGCGGAGATCGTCGACGGCCTTACGAAGATTGCCAATCTGCCGCTGTCGTCGCGCGAGGAGCGACAGGTCGAGAACTACCGCAAACTGCTGCTGTCGATCGCCAAGGATGCCCGCGTCATCCTGATCAAGCTGGCCGACCGTCTGCACAACATGCGGACGCTCGACTATCTCGCACCCGAGAAGCGGCGACGCATTGCGCAGGAAACGCGCGATCTCTACGCGCCGCTGGCCCATCGCTTCGGTATGGCGAAGGTGCGGTGGGAACTCGAGGATCTGGCGTTCAAACATCTGGAGCCTGAGGCGTACAAGACGCTCGCCAAGCTGGTGGCGGCGAAGCGCGGTGAACGCGAGCAGCTGATCGCGCAGATGCGCGAGCCGCTCGAGAAGCGGCTCGCGGACGCCGGCATTGCCGGCGTCGAGGTCACGGGCAGGCCGAAGCACTTGTGGTCGATCTACAAGAAAATGCAGCAGCGCGACCGGCCGTACGAGGATATCTACGACCTGCTCGCGATTCGCGTGATCGTGCCGAACGTGCTCGAATGCTACCATGCGCTCGGCGTGATCCACGATGGGTGGACGCCGGTGCAGGAGCGCATCAAGGACTACATCGCACAGCCGAAGTCCAACGGGTATCAGTCGCTGCACACCACCGTGTTCGGGCCGGGCCGTCAGCTGTTCGAGATCCAGATTCGGACGCGCGACATGCATCGCACGGCAGATTTCGGCATCGCGGCTCACTGGCGGTACAAGGAATCCTCGCGAAGCGCCGACGAACTGGACCGGCAGCTGGCCTGGTTTCGGCAGGTGCTCGAACTCCAGCTCGATGCCGAGACGCCGGGAGAGTTTCTCGAGTTCTTGAAGCTCGACCTCTATCAGGACGAGATCTTCCTGTTCACGCCGACCGGCGACGTGATCCAGTTACCGAAGGGGGCTACGCCGCTCGATTTCGCCTTTGCGGTGCACACCCAGGTCGGTGCGCATTGCGCCGGGGCGAAGGTCAATGGCCGGATTGCGCCGCTCTCCCGTGAGCTGAAGAATTCGGAGACGGTCGAGATCCTCACGAACCCGAACGCGAAACCCAGCCGCGACTGGCTGTCGCACGTGCGCACGGGGCGCGCTCGGCACAAGATCCGGCAGATGCTGCGTCTCGAAGAGCGGTCGTCCGCGATGCGTCTGGGACGCGAAATCATCGAGCGTGAACTGCGCCGTCGGCGGCTGCCCAAGATCGACGACAGCGGCCTGCAGCCGATTGCCAAGCTGTTGAAGCTGAAGGACGCGACGCACCTCATCGCGTCGGTCGGCGCGGGCGACGTGCATGTCATGCAGGTCCTGAAAGCGCTGCATCCCGACCTCGAGACGGCTGAGCCGGTGGAGAAGCAGAGCACGCTCGAGCGTATCGTCGACCGCGTGCGTGGGACGGGCAAGGGCATTCGCATTCAAGGCGCGGATGGATTGCTGGTGCGCTATTCGCAGTGTTGCCAGCCGGTTCCCGGCGATCAGGTCGTGGGATATGTCACGCGAGGACGCGGCGTCAGTATCCATCGCGGCGACTGTCCCAACTTGCTGTTGCTGGCCCACGAGCCGGAGCGTCGGCTCGACATCGATTGGCGTGAGATGGCGGGCGAGCGCTTCATCGTGCGCCTCGCCATGGAAGGCACCGATCGTCGCGGGCTGTATGCCGACGTGGCGGCGGCGGTAAGCGCCACGGGTACCGACATCAAGAGTCTCGAACTGAAAACGATCGACGGACGGGTAACGGGCTCGGCTATGGTGGAGGTCGAGAACCTGGCGCACTTGGAGCGCATCATGAAGGCCGCTCGTCGCGTCAAGGGCATCGCGGTGGTGTCGCGGCGCGAGAAGATCACCGCCGAGGCGTAATCGGCGAGCGCGGACGGGCGGTAAGTTCGGCTGCCCGAAGAAACGCCGATTTCGCTATATTGCGCGTATGTCCGCTGACTTCCGCCTTCAGAGTCCTTTCGAGCCCGCCGGCGATCAGCCGCGGGCGATCGTCGAGCTGTCTAAGGGGCTTTCCCGCGGAGACCGGTTCCAGACGTTGCTGGGTGTCACCGGGTCTGGCAAAACGATGACGATGGCCAATGTCATCGCGCAGTGGGGGCGGCCGACGCTCGTGCTCTCCCACAATAAGACGCTGGCCGCACAGTTGTACGGCGAACTCAAGTCCTTCTTCCCGACGAATGCGGTCGAGTACTTCATTTCGTACTACGACTATTATCAGCCGGAGGCGTACGTTCCCTCGAGCGATACGTTCATCGAGAAGGACGCCAGCATCAACGAGGATATCGACCGACTGCGGTTGCGCGCCACGTCATCACTGATGGAGCGCGACGACGTGGTCATCGTCTCCACCGTCTCGGCGATCTACGGCCTCGGTGACCCCGTGTCGTACCGCGAGCGCATGATGGCGCTGTCACGTGGACAGCAGATTGCGCGGGACGATATTCTCCGCGCGCTCGTTGGCATTCAGTACCTGCGCAACGACGTTGCCTTCGATCGCGGCACGTTTCGCGTGCGGGGGGACACCGTGGAGATTTATCCGGCCTACGAAGAGCAGGCGGTGCGCATTGAGCTCTGGGGAGACGAGATCGAGCGCATCTCGAAAATCGACACGCTCACCGGCGAGACGATCTCGACGCTCGAGCGGATGGCGATCTATCCCGCCAAGCACTTCATCACGAACCGCCCGACGATCGAACGGGCGAGTGTGGCGATCCGCGAGGAGCTCGCCGAGCGGCTGTCGGATCTGCGGGGGCAGGGTAAGTTGCTCGAAGCGCAGCGGCTCGATCAGCGCACGAACTTCGATCTCGAGATGTTGGCCGAAATCGGCACCTGTGCCGGAATCGAGAACTACTCACGACACATCAGCGGCCGCGCTGCCGGCGAACGGCCGGCCTGTCTGCTGGACTACTTCCCTGACGACTATCTGGTCGTGGTCGACGAGTCGCATGTGTCGCTGCCGCAGATCCGTGGGATGTACAACGGCGATCGTGCCCGCAAGCTGACGCTGGTCGACTACGGATTCCGTCTGCCGAGCGCCCTTGACAATCGTCCGCTCGTCTTCGACGAGTTCATGCAGCTGGTACCGCGTCTGGTGAACGTATCGGCGACGCCGGGGGAACTCGAGTTGCAACTGTCGGAGGGAGTGGTTGTGGAGCAGGTGATCCGGCCGACCGGTTTGCTCGATCCCGTGCTGGAGATACGTCCAGTGAAAGGGCAGGTCGACGATCTGCTGCACGAGATCCGCGTGCGCGAGCGCAAAGGCGAGCGGGTACTCGTCACGACGCTCACGAAACGTATGTCCGAAGACCTCACGGACTATCTGCAGCAGATGGGCGTGCGCGTTCGCTACATGCACTCGGACATCGACGCGATCGAGCGCATGGAGATCGTGCGCGGGCTGCGGCTTGGCGAGTTCGACGTGCTCGTCGGCATCAACCTGTTGCGTGAGGGACTCGACATGCCTGAGGTGTCGCTGGTCGCTATTCTCGATGCTGATCAGGAAGGATTTCTGCGCAGCGATCGCTCGTTGATTCAGACGATTGGTCGCGCCGCACGCCATCTGAACGGTATGGCGATTCTCTATGCGGACCGGATCACGGGCTCGATGGAGCGTGCCATCGGGGAGACCGATCGTCGCCGCACGATTCAGCGTGAGCACAATGAGAGGCACGGGATTACACCGCACGGTGTGCTGAAGAGCATTGACGACGTCCGTCTGATCACGCGCGTCGCCGATGCGCGCGCACCGCATGAAGAGGCGGTGCCGACCACCAAGCGGCTGGGCACCGAGAGTGCACCACGGTCGCGCGAGGATTTGCAGACGCTGGTCGGAGAGTTGGAAGTGGCGATGCGCGAAGCCGCGCTCGCCCTCGACTTCGAGGCGGCAGCCCGCCTGCGCGATCAGCTCTTCGAGGTGCGCACGGCGCTGGGTGAGAAGCCGGAGCAGGCGAGGGGGAACACCGCCGCCCCCAAGCGTCCGCCAGGCAGTGCGCCCATGCGCCGCGCAGGAGGCAAGCGTGGCCGCTGATTCGCTGTCGTACTTGCTGGGGCGTGGAGCGCCGAGCGCGCCGGACCGCATTTCGCTGGAAGCATGGGGCCGAGCACTCGGCGCGGTCCTGCCGCGGCCGGTCGTGATCACCCTCGAGGGCGATCTTGGTGCGGGCAAGACCACGCTGGTGCGGGCGATCTGTGT
>CANGXK010000265.1 GCA_947457715.1 Gemmatimonadota bacterium | reverse complement strand
AGGTGTCGCAACGCAAACTGCTCGAGGAACTGAGAGGTGGTGCCGTACAGCAGCGGACGGCCGATGCCTTCGCTGCGGCCCACGATGTCGATGAGTCCGCGCTCGTGGAGTGACTTCAGCACGGAGCCGACCGCCACGCCGCGGATCTCTTCGATCTCGGCGCGGCCGATGGGCTGCCGGTAGGCAATGATGGCCAGCGTTTCCAGCGCGGCCGCCGAGAGTCGCTGAGGGCGCACGGCGACCTGGGCCCGCTCAATGGCTTCCGCGAACTCGGCGCGGGTGAGGATCTGCCATCCCCCACCCTGCTCGACCAGTTCGACCCCGTGGCCGTCGACGTCGTAATGCTCGCGCAGCTCGTCCAGCGCGGCCGCGACGGCCGCGGGACTGGACTCCGCGTCCAGCGCCGCCAGCGCCTCGACGGCGATGGGGCGTGGTGCGGCGAACAGGGCGGCTTCAAGCAGCTTCGCTAACGGCGTCACGACAGATCTCCACAGAGGCGAAGGCGTGATGCTGCGCGATCCGCAGTTCGCCGAGCTTCGCCATTTCAAGCAACGCGAGCAGCACCGACAGGATCTGCCAAGGCTCGGCGTCACGACCAACCATATCGAACCAGCGGGCCGAGCGCCGCATGGCGAGCACCGCGCGGACCGTCACCATGGCGCCGGCGACATCGAGGGCACGCGGGATGACTTCATGCAGCGCCGGTTCCTTGGTCGTGCGCAGCACGCGATCGACCGCGGCCAGCAGTTCCCCGAGGGAGAGCGAAAGCGGGGCGTTGATGGGGGTGATGTCGGCGGCCTGCGGCACCCAACGGCGCGGGAACTGATGCCGACGTTCCTCGCCACGACGCTCGAGGAGATCGACGACCTCGCGCATCTGCTGGTACTCGAGCAGGCGGCGCACGAGTTCGGCGCGGGGATCTTCCCACGCTTCCTCACCATCGGCCCGCGGCAGGAGCATCTGCGCCTTGATCCGGAGCAGTCGCGCGGCCATCTCGAGATAATCGGCGGCCTCGTCGAGTCCGAGTGTGCTGATGCGCGCCAGGAACTGCTCGGCAATGCGGGCAACCGGGATGTCGTAAATGTCGAGCTGTTCATCGCGGATAAGCGACAGCAGCAGATCGAGCGGGCCGGTGAAGTGGCTCAGCTCGACGACAAAGGAGGTCGCCGTGTGTTCGGCGTGGCGGAAATTCGGAGCGATCACGCGGCCTTCACGCGAAGGGGTTGGGCAGCATGTACGGGAAGTAGACCTGCTCGGCCAGTGCCCGCAGGATGTACGCGGGCGCGAGCCAAAGATTCACGAGCGGCCGGGCGAACGAGAGCACGGCGAAGAGCAAGAGCAAGCCGACTCCCCCGAGGCGCTGGTATTGCAGCGACCACTTGGGGGGCAGGAGATACTTGAAGACGTGCGATCCATCGAGCGGCGGAATCGGGATCAGATTGAAGGCCGCGAGAATCAGATTGATGAAGATACCGGCGGCGAGCATTTGTTGCAGCACGCCGAGGGGTCTGAGCAGTGACGGCAGAGCCTGTCCGAGGAGTCCCACACCGACGATGAGCGGCACCATGAGGATGGCGATCAGCACATTCGTGGCGACCCCGGCCAGCGAGACGATGATGTCGCCCTTCCGGTAGTGGCGGTAGTTGCGCGGATTGACCGGCACGGGTTTGGCGCCACCGAAGATGGGGGCACCGATGAGCGCGAGCATGACCGGGAGGATAATGGTCATGAACGGATCGATGTGCTTGAGGGGATTCCACGTGAGGCGCCCGAGCTGGTATGCCGTCATGTCCCCTTGCTTGAACGCCGCGTAGCCGTGCGCGTACTCGTGGGCGACCATCGAGAAGAGCAGCACGGGAGCGATGAGGACGAGTTGCTGAGTAGAATCCACCGCAGCGGCGATTGGGAAGGGGCGCCTAGGGGGCGGCTGAAGGCCGCGCAGGACGCGAATGCAAGCAAGTGCGAATTGGAAGGTAGCCGCGGGCGGGGCGGGTGTCAAAGCGACGACCGTGGCCCGAGATGTTGGGGGTTCTTGACCGGCGGCCTCTTTCCGGATATGTTTTCCAGTCTATGCGCAGTGATCATGGCGGTCGTCCCGCCTCACTGTTGTTTCCGAACTTACCGAATTCTACCTGCTGGGGAGTTTTCCGTGCCGAATATCAAGTCCGCGAAGAAAGACCTGCGGAAGTCGCGTGCGGCTGCAGTGCGCAATCGTGCGCAGCGCTCGGCGCTGCGTACGGCCGTGAAGCGGGCGAAGCTCGCTGCCGCTGGTGCCGATGATCGCCTGTCTGCCGTTTCGCTGCTTGATCGTGCGGCGCGCAAGGGACTCATCCATCGCAACGCCGCTGCTCGCCAGAAGAGCAAGATGGCGAAGGCCGCCAACGCGGCCGCCGCGTAAGGGTCGCGTAGGTCTCACGACACACGCGGTACGAGAAAGGGCCGGACTCTCTGAGTCCGGCCCTTCTTCGTTGCCGCCTGCCCGTCCGCCTCAGAACGCCGCGAGTTCTCCACCGCAGCGTTCGCAGTACCACTCGGTTGGCAGGTTCATCGTGGCGCATTCGGTGCAGCGCAGCGTTTTGAGCGGTTCGTGGGGCGGAGCCGCGTTCGGCACCGACGACAGACTGGGCGTCGAACTGGTCGGCGTCGAACTGGCCGGCGTCGGATCGATGACCGGCCGCAGGAACGCGAGGTCGTCGAACATATCGCCGGTGTCCACCGGCGCCGAATGCGCTGGCGTGGCGGTCGAGGTGCTGACCGGCGGCACGGCCAGCCCGGACCTCGAGAAGGTGCCAGGCACATCGCGTTCAACCTCGATGCCGTCGAGCAAACCGGTGAAAGACGGATCGGACGTGGTCCCGAAGACGATGCCAACATCGGCGAACGGCTCCGCGCCCAGTTCGACCGGTGGTGCGACAATCAGTTCAACGGCAACCTCGTCGGGGACGTCGTCGATCACGTCCTGCTCGGGGACGTCGTCGATCGCGTCCTGCACGGGGACGTCGTCGATCACGTCCTGCACGGGGACGTCGTCGATCACCTCCTGCACGGGGATGTCGAGCACCGGCGGTTCGCTGCTTGCGCTGGCGAGCAACACGCGCATCTCGTGGACCTGAAGGAGCAGGCCGCCGCGCTGTTCACCGAGCGAGGCGATCTTTCCTTCGACATCCTGGCGCACGCTCTCCCAGCGATCGTCGTCGTACTCGCCGACGGCAGTGCGCAACATGGCCTCGAGGCGCTCGTCCTCGAGCAGGGCCAATTCGGCCTCGAGGGTACTCAGCCGGCTGTCGAGCTCATTGCGGTGTGTGGAGAGCTCGCCGATATCCTCGCGCAGCCGGGCCATCACGGCGTCGCGGCGCGCTACGTAGTCGCCGTGCACGCGATCAAACACGCGACGCGGTGTCTCCGCGCGACGCGCGTGGAGCTGGGTCAACCAGTCATCATAGCGCTGCCGCTCGGCAACGAGCGACCGGACTTCGTCGATGGACACTGCGCGGGACTCCATGATGTGAGGGCGCTGGGGGATGGACGGCCCGACTCCAGTTGCGAATCAGACGTCGAGGGTTGAGGCGAATCACGCCTCGGAGTGATGCAGGTCGCGATCGGCAATCAGCCGACGGGTGTCCGTGCGCCATGCTCATATCGGGGATGCAGTGAAGCAAGGCGAGCCGCCTCGGATGGGGGGAGCGACTGCGCCCCTCCCAGCAGGCGCGCCACGGCCAGGATGCGGGCGGATTGCTCCACGCTTTCCATACGCAGCAACGCGTCTTCGATGGACCGACCGACGGCGGTGACTCCGTGATTCGCCAAGAGGAAGACGTCGTGGGCCGCGAGGAACGGACGCATGGCGTCGGCGAGGGCCGGCGTGCCCGGCCGCCCATAGGGCACCAAGGCGATCGGCCCCACGACGACGGGCAACTCCGGTAAGACATCGGCGGGGATGGGAATGCCGGCGGCGGCGAACCCAGTGGCGGCAGGGGGATGGGCGTGCACGATGGCGTGCACGTCGGCGCGCGCCGCATAGCAGGCGAGATGCATCCCCAATTCCGACGAGGGGCGACGCGGGATGTCACGGGCCGGGGGATCACCCGGCAGCGCGGTCTCTCGTTCCCCGTGACAAGGCGTGCCGTCGGCGTGCACCCGAAGCACGTGGGTGTGGTCGAGGGCCCCCTTGTCGACGCCGCTGGCCGTGACCAACAGGTCGCCATTGGGGAGCCGGCACGAAAGGTTGCCCTCTGCCCCGGCCAGCAGGCCGCGCGCGTGCAGTCGCCGACAGGCGGCGGCCAGCATGACGCGCAGTCCCTGCGCT
>CANGXK010000264.1 GCA_947457715.1 Gemmatimonadota bacterium | reverse complement strand
CCGGTGCCAGCGCGGTCGACATCTTCACGGTGAGCAGCGGATCGTTGAAGAGCGTCTCCAACCTGCGGATCAGCACCGCCGGATCGCTGCCCGGAATGAGACGTACGTTCAGTGAGAGCTCGGCTGAACCGGGAATCACGTTGGTGCGGAATCCGCCGGCCACGATCACCGGCGCGATCGTATTGCGCATCAGCGAGTGCGTCAGCGCGTCGCGCGAGAGCACCTGGTCGGCGGCGCTCACCTGCTGCGGCGTGCCGTTCAAGAGCTGCGTGTAGAGCCGCGCCGTTTCGCCGGTACTGGTCTTGGCGAGGGTGGCGAAATACTTGCGCGAATCGGGCGTGAACTCGAGCGGTGTTTCGTACGTGCCGAGCTTCGCCAACGCCCGGCCGATCGTCACGAGGGCGTTGTCGGGCAGCGGCATCGACGCATGCGTACTCGTACCCTTCGCGCTGATCGTGACGTTCATGACGCGCTTGTCCGACGTCGAAATGCTCACGTATTGCACGCGGCCATCGTCGCGCTTGATGATCCATCCGCCTTCGTTGAGCGCGAACTCGGCATCCATCTTGTCCCAATGCTGGCGCGCGAGCCACGTCGTGTTCATCGGCGCGCCTTCTTCGTCGGCCTCGGCCAAGAAGATGATGTCGCGATCGAGCGGCACCTTGCGATCGGCCAGCAGCATCGCGGCCCGTGCGAACACGGCGATGCCGCCCTTGAAGTCGATCGCCCCGCGCCCGTACACCGCGCCGTCCTTGATCACGCCGGCGAACGGATCGACCGTCCACTTTTCACGTTCCACGCCCACGACATCGGCGTGCGCCGCAAGCAGCAACGGCTTCTTCGAGCCATTCCCCTTCAGGCGCGCAAAGAAGTGCACCTTGGCGGAGTCCGGCGTCGGGATCACGTCCACCTGAAAGCCGCGGGCGCGAAAGAGCGGCCCGAGAATGTCGGCGATCTGTTGCGTGTGTCCCGGCGGATTGCTGCTGTTGGCGCGAATGAGCTCGGCAAGCAGCAACGCGGTCGAATCGGTGTCCTGCGCTGCGAGTCCGGCGGGCCCGCCGACCAGGACAGCCACAGCGAGCATCGACAGGTGACGGGTAACACGGAGCATGCGGCAACCTCGGGCGGGATGTGACGAACGGTAGGCCAACTTACCGCTCCTTCGTTCGCGAGGCTACGTTTCATCCGTCATCGACCGGGACCCCCTCGAGCGACCCCCCTGCCCCGATCGGCCGCATCAGCTGCGAATGGGTGACGACGATGGTTTCCTTCTGAATCGGTCGCACAGAGTGACGGAGAGGGCATAGTACGCCAGTGACGATCCTCGATCAGACCACGGCCGTTCGACTGCCGGCGGCACTTGCAGGGCTGGCGGCACTCGTCGTCTGGGAAACCATACAGCCTTTTTTCCCGCTGTTCGGTCGCGGACCGCACGCCAGGCGTGTCCGACTGGTGCACGGCGTCCAGAACGTCGCGATCGGGTTGGGCAATGGCCTTGTGGTGCGGTTCGGATTCATCGGCGCATGGATCGCCGTGATGGAGTGGAGCCGCGATCACGCCGTCGGCCTGCTGCATTGGATCACGACGCCCGACTGGCTACGCTGGGCCCTCGCACTCCTGCTGCTCGACCTGTGGACCTATGCGTGGCATCGCCTGAATCACACCGTGCCGGTGCTGTGGCGCTTCCACCGGCTGCATCACAGTGATCGGCAGATGGACGCCACGACCGCGAGCCGATTTCACGTCGGCGAAATTGTGCTGTCGTCGATCGCGCGCGTGCCGGTGCTCGCGCTGCTCGGCTGCAGCGTGGAACAGTTTGCCGTGTACGAAATCGCGCTGTTCGCCGTCGTGCAGTTTCAGCATGCCAATATCGGCCTGCCCGACGCGCTGGACCGGCTGCTGCGCGTTGTGATCGTGACGCCGCATCTGCACAAGGTGCACCATTCGGTGGTGGTCGCCGAGCAGCAGACAAATTTCAGTTCGCTCTTCACGTGGTGGGACCGGGCGGCGCGCACGTGGCGAGTTGCCCCCGACGTAACGGCCATCGTCTTCGGCGTCGACGATGCCCCCCGCGCGCGCTGAGCGCCGGCTCCTGCTGGTTTCTTTCGCCCCCACCTGATGCGCCCGAACGATGCTGTGCCGGCCGACTGGCCCTCGGAGATTCCGCTGCTCCCGTTCGACGAGGCGAATGCGATGCTGATGCGGACGGTCGCCCCGAAGGGTTGGATGGCCCCAGTGCCCAGGGACCGGTATCACCTGGTCGTCGTCGGCGCCGGTACGGCGGGTCTCGTCACGGCGGCGATCGCGGCGGGGCTCGGCGCCCGCGTGGCGCTCGTTGAGCGGCATATGTTCGGCGGCGATTGCCTCAACTTCGGCTGCGTGCCGTCGAAGGCCCTGATCCGTGCGGCGCGTGCGTGGCGTGAGGCCCGCACGGCCGCCGAGCGCTTCGGCGGCCCACGCGTCACCGGCGAGGGCGACTTTGGCGCCGTGATGGCCCGCCTTCGTCGCCTCCGCGCCGACATCAGTCACGTGGATGGCGTCGAGCGCTTCCGTTCGCTCGGCGTCGATGTGTTCCTGGGCAACGCGACGTTCGCCGGCCCCGATGCGATCGCCGTGAACGACACCGTCCTGCGCTTTCGTCGCGCGGTCATTGCAACCGGCGCGCGAGCGACGCGGCCGCCCATTCCCGGCCTGTGCGACACGCCCTATGACACCAACGAGTCGGTCTTCTCGCTCACCGAGCGTCCCGCCCGCCTGATCGTGATCGGCGGAGGGGCCATTGGCACCGAGCTCGCCCAATCGTTCGCCCGCTTCGGCAGCGAGGTGAGCATCGTGCATGCGGATGCGCACGTGCTCCCTCGGGACGATGCCGATGCCGCCGCGGTGGTTTCGGCGGCACTCGTGGCGGACGGCGTTCGCCTTGTGAATCGCGCCCGCATCGAGCTGGTGTCGCACGACGGGCAGCAGTTCACCGTGCATTTCTCCGGCGACACGCCCCGATCGTCCGCGCAGCCCCCGCTGCAGGCCGATCGCCTGCTGGTGGCCACCGGGCGCACGCCGAACATCGAGGGCCTTGGTCTCGAGGCGGCCGGCATCGGCTTCACGCCGAAGGGCATTACTGTCAGCGATCGCCTCCGGACGTCCAATCCACGGGTGTTTGCCATCGGCGATGTGTCGTCGCCGCTGCAATTCACGCACGTGGCCGACGCGCAGGCGCGACTCGTGGTGGCCAACGCCCTGTTTTTCGGCATCGGCGGCGGGCGGGCCAGTACGCTGGTCGTGCCGCAGGTCACGTACACCGACCCGGAGGTCGCGCACGTCGGCATGACGGTCGATGAGGCGGCCGAGCGTGGCGTGCGCATCGAGACGATCCGTGTGAACCTCGAGGACAACGACCGTGCACGGCTCGATGGCGAACCGCACGGGTTCCTCAAGGTGCATCTGGCCGTCGGTACCGACCGCATCGTCGGGGCGACGCTCGTGGCCCCGCACGCCGGCGAGATGATTGGCGAGATGACCGTCGCCATCACGAACGGCGTTGGACTCGGTGGTGTCGGCAAGACGATGCACGCCTATCCCACGCAGGCCGAGGTGTTCCGACGCGCGGCCGACGTGTGGCGTAAACGGGCGTTCACGTCGCGGGCGCGTCAGTTCTTTTCACTGTGGTTCCGCGTGTTCACCTGATGAGACGGTGATGATTCCAGCACGCGGGTGGCGGGCATTGACCAACACAGACATCACCGCATCATGCCGCACCAACCCCACCGCATTCGGTGGTGCCGCCCGGGAGACTCACGAACCTCTGCTTTTTTCCCCCTGTGGTCAGCGGAATGCGATCCAGCACAACGATCTCCGCCGTGGCATCGTCTCCGAACACCGGTATGAAACTTTGCGGCAACACGGCGAGCGACGGATTCCCGATCGCGATCATTCACGACCACAAGATTGAGGCGAAAATGTGCGGCGGCCGTCTGCACCAGTTGATGCTCCTGTAAGGCCGGATCACCGGTACACAGCTGGTAGATTTCGCTGGGATTCACCGTCCGGCCCGACGGCAACCGAATGCTCACCGCCTGCGCGGCCGTTTTCAACAGCAGTCTTGGCAGCGTACGTCCGCACGGACAGGGGTCCTGCAACCAGACGGCCCGGTCTCCCAGACGGTAATTCAACAGCACCAAGGCTCGATTGGCGAGGTTGGACACGACGACGTCTCCCTCTGTGTCATCGGCCACATCACGTCCGTCGCGATCGACAATGCGTATGGGGTAGCAGTCGATATTCACGTGGTAGCCCCAATGTGCCTGGCATTCAAAGCCAATCTT
>CANGXK010000263.1 GCA_947457715.1 Gemmatimonadota bacterium | reverse complement strand
CATGCCGTATCGGGGTCGGGGAACGATGATTCGCGGGACGACGAGAACGCCGACGGCAGCACTCGGAGCGCATCCGAGTACAGTGCCTGCGCGCGCTCGACCGCTTCGAGCACTGACTGCGGGGCGTCGCTGGCCGGCTTGGAGATCGGCTGACGCTCCTTGTGAGCCGCGAGCGTGGTCCGCAGGGCACGGGCCGAGGCGCGCTCGGCCTCCAGCAGTTCGCGCGCTTCCACCAGTCGCTCGCGCGTGCGGGACAGCTCGCCTTCCGCCGCGCGGACGGCGTCCTCGTACTGGCGCACCAGCGACATCAGCTGGTGCTTGTCCATTTCCATGCCGGACTCGGCGGCCGCGAGGGCCTCCGTGGCGTCGGGCCGCTTACCGTAGGCCGCCGCCCGCTGATCGCGGAGCGTGTCGACGATCGCCGGGTCGGAGAACGGGCGCTGCACCGAGACCTCGGCCAGGCGCTGGACCAACCGTCGCCGCTCGCCCGGAAGGGCCAAGGCGCGGGCCAGGACCAGTGGGTGCTGAAACGGATCGGATTCCAGCGTGAAGCCGGGCAGATACGCCCGCGCCGATCCGAGAAAGACGCTGCGGGCATGACCGCCGACCGCGTCGGAGAGCGCGAACGTGTCCGAGTGGCGCAGCATGAAACAGAGACCGAGGCCGAACATTTCACCCGCGAACTGCTCGGGCGGCAGCACATACCCACCGTCCGGCAACTCGGTGAGCAGCAATACCGGCATCGTGCGAGCCGGATCGGCGAGCACGAAACGCACGAACGCGTCGAGCGTGCCGGCTTCGAGCTGCGTCGGGACGCGCTGCAACGGGCCGTCGTTTGACACGAGCGTGAACGCCGCGTCGAGTTCGGAGAGCAGCCGTGGCGGGCGAACCGGCGGTGGCGCTCCATTGCTCAGGCCTCCGTCGGTGCCAACGCGGATGTTCACCTGACGGTGCACCGCGCCGCTCGTGTTCGTCGTGACCACGTAGGTGACGTGCGTCGACCACTGCAGGGATCGATCGAGTGGATCGGGGGCGTGCACCACGATGTCCGCCAGCGCCGCACTGCCTTCGCGGTAGGGCGCCCACCGAAGGATGCGTCCACCATCGAGCGTATGATTGGATGGACTGTCCCAACTCAACTGCTGGCCTTGATCGAGTCCAAGCCACGCGACACAGGCGGCGAGAAAGGCAGAGTCGGCATCTGTCGCCGCAGTGCGCGGCGTCAGATCAAAGTGTAGCGCAAGTCGTGGTTGCACGGTCGTCATGATTGACATTGTTCTTGCACTTCCGTGAATCGGAGTGCATCGCCAAACTTTCGCGCTATGCGAATTCTACTTCAGCGCGTCAGTAGGGCCGAAGTGCGTATCCGGCCGGATGATCTCGATGCGGAACCGAGCGTCTCCGGGCGCATTCAGTCGGGCTATCTGCTCTTGGTGGGGTTCACACATACGGACACCGAAGCGGAGCTCCGATGGATGGCCGACAAGATCGTGGGCCTTCGCCTGTTCACCGACACCGATGGGAAGCTTAATCACGATCTGGCCAAGAGCGCAGGTGCACTGCTGGTCGTCTCGCAATTCACCCTGTACGCCGATGTCTCAAAGGGAAAGCGTCCGAGTTTCGTCCGTGCCGCCCGACCGGAGACCGCTATCCCACTATATAACCACTTCGTAATGCTTTTGCGCGAGCACGGGGTCGTGGTCCAAACAGGGCGGTTCGGGGCGACCATGGACGTGGAACTGGTGAACGATGGACCGGTCACCATCTGGCTCGAGCGCGATGCCGCGCCGTCGACGCCAGCGGAAGACCGTGGGACGCACTGAAAGGTTCGCCGGATCGTTCGGTGCAGCAAGTGTCAACTTTCCCTTACACATGCCGCGTGGGCTCACCGTACGTCGATACTCACCGCTGCTGACGTCAACCCGGCCCACGCACACAGGAAAGTGCCTGCTCGAGATCGGCAACGACGTCGGCGACATGCTCGAGACCGACGCTAACCCGAATTAAGCCGTCGGAAATGCCGACGGCGGTGCGCTCATCCGCGGTCAGCTTCGCATGCGTCGTCGACGCCGGATGCGTCACGATGGTTCGTGTGTCGCCCAGGTTCGCCGAGTGCGAGACCATCTGCAGCGCGTCGAGAAACCGGCGTCCGGCGTCGAGTCCGCCGTCTACTTCCAGGACCACGATGCCGCCGCCCTGCGACATCTGCGCGCGGGCCAGTTCGTGTTGTGGATGTGAGGCCAGAAACGGATAACGCACCGCGCTGAGCGCGGGATGCCCCTCGAAGTGCTGCGCGAGCGTGAGCGCATTCGCGCAGTGACGATCCATTCGCACCGCCAGGGTCTCCAGCGATTTTGACAGCAACCACGCATTGAACGCGCTCATCGCCGGGCCGGTGTGTCGCGCAAAGAACCGGCAGTCGGCCAGATACGAGGCGTCGCCGACGATCGCGCCACCGAGTGCCCGGCCTTGGCCGTCGATGTACTTGGTGGCCGAATGGATCACGACGTTTGCACCGAGGGCGAGCGGCCGCTGCAGGTAGGGTGTCGCGAAACAATTGTCGACGACGAGCGGAATGCCGCGTGCCGCCGCGAATGCACCAAGCCAGCGCACGTCGATCAGTTCGAGTCCGGGGTTCGAGGGCGTCTCGATGAAGATCAGTTTTGTCGTGGGACGCACCAGGCGTTCCCACGACGCGGGATCGGCGGCATCGGCGTAATCTGACGCCACACCCCACTTCGGCAGAATGCGCGTGAAAATCTGATGCGTCGACCCGAACAGGGCGCGCGAGGCCAACACGTGATCGCCCGACGAGACCCGGGCAGCAATCGCCGTGAATACGGCGGACATGCCCGACGACGTCGCGATGCCGTCTTCGCCGCCTTCGAGCAGGCAGAGCTTCCGGACGAATTCGTCGGTATTCGGATTGGCGTAGCGGCTGTAAATGTTACCCGCGACTTCCTCGGCGAACAACGCGCGCGCGTGTTCGGCGTCGTCGAAGCGGAAGCTCGACGTCATGTACAGCGGCACGGAGTGCTCGCGCTCGGCGGAGACCGGCGTCTGCGAGCGGATGGCGAGCGTCTCGAAGTGGGTCTGGTCGTCGGCCATGCACGAGTGGGATGCGAGGAGAAATGCAGTCACGTAAACTTAGCGCTATGGCCTCTTCCGCTCCGTCCTCATCGGCTCCCGCCACGCGTCCCCGCGTCATCCTCGCCTCGCAGTCCCCCCGCCGCCGGGAACTGCTCGCCCTGATCGGCATCTCCCATGAGGTCAGCCCGGCCGATGTGGATGAAACGGTCCATCCCGACGAAGCACCGGTGCCGCACTGCGAGCGGCTGGCGCGGGACAAGGCACACACCCTGGCCGTCCGGCATCCCGATGCGGTCGTCATCGGTTCCGACACCATCGTCGTCATCGACGGCATCATCCTGGGCAAGCCGAGGGATCGGGCAGATGCGATCGCGATGGTCACGAGGCTCAGCGGGCGCACCCACACCGTTTTCACCGCCGTGGCGGTCGCACACGGCGGCGTGACCTTGTCCGGGGTCGAGTCTGTGTCGGTGACGTTCCGCACGCTCGATGCCGCGCAGATCGCTGCGTACGTGGACACCGGCGAGCCGATGGACAAGGCTGGCGCATATGGCATTCAGGGCTACGGCGCAACCAACGTGGAACGCATCGACGGCGATTACTTCGCGGTGATGGGACTGCCGCTTGGCCGTATGGTCGGCCTGTTGCGCGATCTGGGCTTCAGCTACGCCTTCGGCCCGATCACGGTCGCCGAGAGCGGCTTGCGATAGCGCTCCTGCCAGCGCGTGAGCATGGCACGGACGTCCTCGACGGTGATGCGCTCCATCCGGTCTTCGCGATAGCGCATGTCGAGTGGGTAATCCTCGCCTGGATCCCCGTACGCATCGATCATCAGGTCGCGGGAGAAATCGTAGGGGCCGACCCGCTTCGGGTTGGTGTACCCGAGCAGCGAGATCACCGGCGTCCGCAACGCGACGGCCAAGTGCAACGGGCCGGTGTCCGGCGAAAGGGCAACGGCGGCGCCGTCGAGAATCGCCGCGAGGCGGCGCAGCCCACTGCCGAGTGCCGAGTGCGCCATTGGGGCGTCGCGAAGAATGATCGCTTCAGCCTCGAGTTCACGGGGGGAGCGTCCGCCAACCAGCACCGGTTGCAGCCCGAACTCGTTCCAGAGAATGTGGCACACGGCGGCCCAGCGCTCGGGCATCCAGTCTTTGGCGGCCTTGCTGGTGGCGACCACGATCGGTGCGATCGGGCGATCAAATTGTGCGTGAAAATCGCGCTGCCATGACCGCTCTTCGTCGTTCCACGGGCCGAGTGTCCACTGGGGGGGGCCGTGGGGCACACCAAGGGCATCGATGAACTCGAAGTACTGCGCCTGCACAT